>CAMWRL010000056.1 GCA_947176685.1 uncultured Ruminococcus sp.
ATTTTAGGAGATATGCTGGACGAATTATTATTTTTATGTTATGATGTAAATAAAAGTTGAAGTGAAAGGAAGTTTTTTATGAAAGTCTGGACTGTACAAAATAAAGTAGTTTTTGATGAAATTAACACATCCGGAGCTTATTGGCCTAATTTTCTTAAAAGCGAATATATTCGTACTAATCCTAAATTGGTGGATTTGTATTCAGTTCTTATAATGAATTATAATTCTATCAATAATTCAGCGTTGCTTGGCGTTGTTTTCGGATTTCTTGGAATAAATGATACTCAAATCTTTGAATTTCCGACATTTGAAAATTTTTACCAGTATATAAGGACAAAGAGTAATGTAATAGAAAGTTTATGGAATCAGCTTTTGAAACGTGAAGATATGTTCATTATGGAACTTGATTATAAGGAAGATTTCAACCCTTTGTTTATTGATATAAATGATTTTCAGTTTCTTATGCCTCCTATAATGATTCTTCCGCCTTATGTGGAAAGTGATGTTGCAAGAATCAGCAGAAATCTTGCTAATGGTACTTGTAGTGTTTCACCTTTGCCGAGTGGTATAATTCAGGCTCATCTTCCGTACATAAAGCGTGAAAATATAACAAATATTTATAAACCCTTTTTGCTTAAATGATGTTAATTTAAAAAACTGAACTGAATAATGTATGAAAAATGTTCCCTGTTTCAGTATGGGGAATATTTTTTTGCATATTGACATTTTAAGGAAAACATACTATAATATATCCTGTAAAAAACTGAAAGGAATATTGCTATGAAGTACGGACTTGTTATGGAGGGCGGTGCAATGCGTGGAATGTTCACCGCCGGAGTTATGGACGTTATGATGGAAAACGGTATAGAGTTTGACGGGGCGGCAGGCGTATCAGCCGGAGCGGCGTTTGGCTGTAACTATAAGTCCGGTCAGATAAGACGGGTTATACGTTATAATACAAGGTTCTGCCGAAATCAGCGTTATTGCAGTCTGCGGTCGCTGATAAGAACGGGGAATATTTTTGAAGCGGAGTTCTGCTACCACGAAGTCCCCGAAAAACTTGACGTTTTTGACACCGAAAGATACAATAATTCGCCTATGGAGTTCTGGATAGTCTGCACTGACGTTGAAACTGGTAAACCTGTATATCACAAATCAGTAAGAATGAATTACAATGAGCTTGAATGGTTAAGAGCGTCAGCGTCTATGCCGCTGGTTTCAAGGGCGGTTGAGATTGACGGGAAAAAGTTTCTTGACGGCGGAATTTCGGACTCCATACCGCTGAGGTTTATGGAAAAGTCCGGTTATGACAGAAACGTTGTGATTCTCACGCAGCCCAGAAATTATGTCAAACCGCCGAGCAGTACGGCAAGGAGACTGAAACCGCTTTTCCGCAGCTATCCTAATCTTGCAAAAGCTATGAATAACCGTCATAAGATGTACAACGCCGAACTTGAATATATAAGGCGTTCGGAGCAGGCGGGGAAAGCGTTGGTAATTGCACCGCCGGAAAAGCTTCCGATAGGGCATATCGAACATAATCCGGACGTACTCCGTGAGGTTTACCGCATTGGAAGGAATACCGCAAATAAATATCTTGATAAGATAAAAACCTTTATATCGGAATGAGGATAATATATGTCATTTGATTTGGAAATTCTTGTTGAGGGCAGAAAAAGGCTTAAACCGTCAGTAATAGAAAATATAAGAATTGAGGTAAACTCCCAGTCAGGCGGAAGACATCGTTATGAAAGTACTTTCACCTATATGACGGAAAGGCGTGGTTCGTGGTGCAGTTTATTTGAGACGGCTTTAAGTGAAAGGTGTTTCAGTGCATACAATATTGCCAAAATAAAAAGTATGCCTAAATCAGAAATAGATTATCCTTTCTGGGAAGACGACAGATGCGGTATGTTTGTACTGAATATCCGTCCGGAATATCAACATTCATTTAAAAATGTTATGATTCATTTGCAGACGGCTTCACCCAAAAAAAGAATAATGTTTCTTCCACGATTGCAGGGCAGTGAACATAACAACGTTTGCGGAGTAATAACACTGGACAAATTTTTTGAACTCCTTGACAATGATAAAATTCTTTTTAATATTGCATATATAATTCAGAATTAGTATGTGAAAAAATCCGACAGACTTTTTATATCTGTCGGACTTTTATTATTTCATAGCTTTCTTGATAGCGTCGAGGAGTTCGCCGTAAGTTTCAAAAGCGGGGAGCTGAGGATAATCAGCCTTAATTTTTTCGGTACTTCTGAAAAGGAAACCAGCCTTGCTGTTGAGAATCATTCCGAGGTCGTTGTAACTGTCGCCGCTTGCGATAGTTTCGTAGCCGATTGACTGGAGAGCCTTTACTGTTGTAAGTTTGGACTGTTCGCAGCGCATCTTGAATCCTGTAATTTCGCCGTTTTCGGCAACTTCAAGGGAGTTGCAGAAAATAGTTGGCATACCGAGTTTTTTCATAAGGGGGGCGGCAAACTGTGTGAAAGTATCGCTTATAATTATAACCTGACAAAGTGAGCGCAGTTCGTCAAGAAATTCCTTTGCGCCGTCCATAGGGTCAATCTTAGCGATAGTTTCCTGAATTTCCTTAAGACCGAGACCGTGTTCTTTGAGTACGCCCAGACGCCATGTCATAAGCTTGTCATAATCGGGTTCGTCACGGGTAGTTTTTTTAAGTTCCGGAATACCGCTTGCTTCTGCAAAGGCTATCCAGATTTCCGGAACGAGTACGCCTTCAAGGTCTAAACAGGTAATATACATTTATATAATCCTCCGTTGTTATAGATTACCGGAAAAATTTTTCCAGCACTATCATTATACAACATAACCGTCATTTTGTAAAGCACTTTTTTTAATTCAGAATTAATAATTCACAATTCATAATTATGAATTAAAAATAATTATGCATTATGCATTCTTAATTATTAATTGCCTCATAAGTACCATGTCAAAAGAATCAACCGATTTATCTCCGGTAAGGTCTGCTATGGCGTACTGCTTTTCGGTGAGGTTGCCTGCTCCGAGTACGTATTTTTCGAGAAGTACCAAATCAGCGACATTTACTTTTCCGTCTTCGTTAATATCGCCCCTGAGACTTTCGGACATTCCGGCAACGGTTATTACCGGTATTTCAGCAGATACGCCGTTTGCGATAACGACTACTGAATAACTTCCCATTTCAGAAACTTCATATTCCTTTGATACTGCACCTTCGATAGCCTCTCCGTCGTGATACCACTGGTAAGAGGCATTTTCAACAGATACTTCCGGTTTTGCAATATACGTGTCACCTTTTTCAAGTCTTATTTCATATGGTGCGGAATATACGGGGAATTTCACCGGAACATTACACTGTCCGCTTGTGAGTTCACCGGCTTTTGCCCAACCCTCTATTGCTTCATCCTGAACGAATACACGGATTGACTTTATAGAAGTTCCGGCTTTAACACCCATTACGTCGCCGAAAGCTATCTTAAATTCAGCGATATTGTCATTGACAGTAAGTGTTATGCCGTCGTGACTGCCTTTGTTATAGTAAATCCATCCGGCTGACTGTTTATAATACCAGTACGAAGTATCTGTATCATAATTTTCTACACGGATATTCCATACAGGTTTCTGTGCATTATGCGAAATATCTGCCATTATGTACATATATTTGTCGTCGGCAGTGAGATATAGTTTATTGCCGTCGTCCTCTGCAATAATCATATCTTCCGTCCATTCATACGGAGAAGTAATAACACCGTCGGCGGTAGTATGACCGTTTATAGTATACATTCTGCCGTAATCTTCTTCAGGCTGAGTGCCTTTTTCATAAAAGTTATTGTCCGTACCCTCTGAATCACTTTTGCTTATCGTGAAAGTTCCCAGATAGTTTGCACCAAGTGAAGCATTCCATACGTCCTCGTTGGCAAACTGTACTGAACGTAAATTCAACTGGTCAATGGTATTTTCGCCCATAGAGATTTTTAAATAAGCGTTCCAGTCGCCTGTCGGGAGACTGTCCGGCAGATTAAGTTCCAGTAATTCGTCAGACGTAGTACAGGAGTACCATTTATTGGAGTTTACAGCAACCGGAGTGCGGATAAAATTTCCGTTCTGTTCAAGGATGATTTCTACTTTCTGTTCCGGAATTGCGTTTGCGAAACCAGTATTTTCAACGCTGAAATCAAGGTTAAGCGTGCCGCCCTGTTTGACTGTTTCGGAAAGTTCGGACTTCCTGAGAACGAATCTGTAACCTAAATGGTCACGGATAAACTGGAAAACATTCTGACCATAATACGCCGAATTGTCCACACCTTCAACGTCATACTTTTCACCGAAGGTATAGTCCTTGTATAACTGGAATATATTGCCGTTTATGTAGCTGAGATGTGTCTTGTACATTTCGGGGACGGCGTTTTCAGGAAGATATGTGTCATATTTTTTAGCCCAGTCGAGGTTGCCGGAAAACTCTCCGCCATAGTATGAAGTGAGGGTTTGTTTTGAAAGCCACTCAATTTCAATGGGACGGTTTGCAAAAGTACCCAAATCGGAATCGCTTCCCATATAGCCGTCATTGTAGAGACCTACACGAAGCTCCTCGCCTGATGACTGGTAGTCCGCAAGGTCTTTGCGTTCAATGCCGACCCACTTTGCGAAGATGTCCGGAGTACGCACGGTTACGGGAATCGGAGACGGCACACAGTCAAGCATTGCGTCAAGTACCTGCGCTTTGTAATCTACAGATGTATATTTACCGCCGTGCTGTTCGCCCCACTTGCCGACAAATCCGCTTTCCACATAGGCTATAATGTCCTTGTAGTCTTCCAGAAGTCCGCTGTCTTTAATCTGTCTGATATGGTCAAGTACTTTGTCAAAACTTGCCGGTTCAGGATTGTCCCTGCCGTTGGCGTCATAACGGAATCGCAATGCAACCATACAGCCGTTTTTTCGGCAGTTTTCGAGAGTGGTACGCCACGCACTGAAAAAAGCCTCATCAAGGTCGTAATCCTTACCGTCAGTGTAGTTGCCGTTATCATCTGTAGTGCCGTTTGAACCGGAAGAAAACGCCCCTATATCTATAAAGAATAAGACAATATCTCCGGTGGGGTTGTAAGTGGGAGTGTTATTAGGTTTGCAGACAGCCCAGCAGGTGGACGTATATCCGCAAGCCGGATTGCTGAGAGTACCAACTTTTTCAGTATAGGAAATGCCGCTGTCTTTCATACCCTCTGCGGAAACCGGAATACTTGTCATTCCGGCAAGCATTACCGGAACGCTTATGGCTGATAATATTTTACTGAATGTTTTCATAATAAAAACCTCCTGATATTTTAATATAATTTTAGCACATTCTGACAGAAATTACAAGAAAATTTATGATTTTTTCTTGACAAACCAGAAAAAATATGATATTATAAAAAATACATACGATGATTATGTGTAAGTAACCAGTAACAGAACTGTTTTTCAGAGAGTCCGCACCATCGGCTGTAAGTGCGTTCAACAGTGTTGCGGCGAATTTCAGCATAGGAGTATTCCGGCGGAAACTTTCAGACTAAGCCGGAGTGTTGGCGTTCACGCCCCAACGCCGCAGAGTGCAGAAGATTATATCTTCTGAATATGGGTGGTACCACGGGTTTTTTAATAACGCTCGTCCCATTGTATCGGGGACGGGTGTTTTTTTGTCTCCGCAATTCTATGAAAGGAATATAATTTATGTCAGAAAAAATGAACGAAATCAGACAGGCTTTTTCCGTAAAAATCGGGAACGCTTCAGATACTCAGACACTTGAGGAAATCCGCATTGAGTATCTCGGAAAAAAAGGCATTGTCACCGGTCTTATGAAAACTATGAAAGACCTTTCCAATGAGGAAAAAAAGACTTTCGGACAGCAGGTGAACGTCCTGAAAAACGAAATCACGGAAGCAATCGCAAAGAAAACAGAGGAAATCAGACAGCAGGAACTCGAAGCCGAAATCAACTCAATGCCGGAATTTGACGTATCAGCACCGCCGGCACTGGACAGAGGTTCATATCACCCGATAACGCTCGTCCAGAGAGAGTGCGAACGAATATTCCGTTCAATGGGCTTCACGGTCGAGGACTACAGCGAAATCGTTACCGACTATGAATGTTTCGAGTCCGTCAATATTCCGAAGCACCACCCCGCAAGAGATATGCAGGACACTTATTATTTAACCAACGGACAATTATTGAAGTCTCAGACTTCCGCAGCGCAGAACGCCATTTATAAAAAGTACCGCAAGGCTCTTGTCGAGGAGGGAAAACCCATTAAGGCTATTTTCCCCGGACGCTGTTTCAGAAACGAAGCAACTGACGCTTGTCACGAAAATACGTTTTTCCAGATGGAGGGCGTTATGGTTGACAGAAATATCTCAATTTCTAATCTTATTTTCTTTATGAAAACTATGCTTTCAGAAGTTTTCCAAAAAGATATAAAGGTAAGATTAAGACCGGGCTTTTTCCCGTTCGTAGAACCGGGATTCGAGCTTGATATAAGCTGTCTGATATGCGGAGGCGATGGCTGTCCGTCCTGCAAGCACAGCGGCTGGCTGGAGCTTTGTCCGTGCGGAATGATTCACCCTGAAGTGCTTAAAGCAGGCGGAATTGACCCCGAAGAATATACCGGATTTGCTTTCGGACTGGGAATGACCCGTCTTGCTATGATGAAGTACGGCATTAAGGATATACGTGACCTCAACAGCGGTAATTTAAAGAGCCTGTCGCAGTTCACGGCAGAATGAGGAAAGGAGAGTTAAATAATGTTTTTATCAATGAACTGGATTTCAGAATTTGTTGATTTCAGCGGACTTGACAAACTCGCACTTATACATCAGTTTTCGCTGTCAACCGCCGAAGTCGAAAACGAAATCTTTATGAAAGGCAGTGACATTTCGGGAATAGTGGTTGCGGAAATAAAGTCCGTTGAGGAACACCCCGATTCAAAGAAGCTCCACTTGCTGAAAGTCGATGCAGGCAAGGAAGAACTTGTTGACGTAGTGTGCGGTGCGCCTAACGTCCGTGTTGGTATGAAGACGGCGTTTGCTCAGGTAGGTGCAAGGATAGGCGATATAACTATAGCTCCACGAAAGCTTGCCGGATATACGTCCAACGGAATGTGCTGTTCCGAAGCTGAAATAGGTCTGAGCGATGACCATAGCGGCATTATGGAAATAACTGACGATATTCCCAACGGTACAGACCTAAAAGAAGCTTATCAGATTGACGACATAGTATTTGAAGTGGACAACAAGTCCCTGACCAACCGTCCCGACCTCTGGGGACATTACGGCATTGCAAGAGAATTTGCGGCACTTACGGGCAGACCACTTAAACCTCTTGAAACCGTTGATTTAAGTCAGTTCAGCGGACTTCCGCAGATTGATATGAAAATCCTTGACCCGCTTTGTCAGCGTTATTCGTGCTTGCAGGTGGACAATATAAAACGTAATATCAGTCCCGTGAATATGCGTGTACGCCTTTACTACTGCGGAATGAGAGCTATAAATTTCCTTGCCGACCTCACCAATTACCTTATGCTTGAAATGGGTCAGCCAATGCACGCATTCGATTCAAGGAAAGTCGAAAATATCAGAATAAGACGTTTTGACAAGCCGTTTACTTTCAAAACGCTTGACAGTGTTGACAGGAATATTGACGAAAACACCCTTATGATTTGCAACGGCGATAAGCCCGTTGCGATTGCCGGAATTATGGGCGGACTTGATTCGGAAATAGTTGACGATACAACCGCACTCACCCTTGAATCTGCAACTTTTGACGCTGTATCAATCAGAAAATCAAGCGTAAGACTTGCGCACCGCACGGACGCTTCTATGCGTTACGAAAAGTGCCTTGACCCTGAAATGACGGTTACTGCAATTGGACGTTTCGTTAAACTTATGCTTGACGCTGACCCCGATTCCAAAGTAATATCATCACTCACTGATGAGTATGCATATAAATATCCGGAAAGGGCGTTTGACTTTACAAAGGCTTTTGTGGACAGGTATACAGGTATAGAGATTTCCAACGATACTATAGTTAAAACGCTTGATTCACTGGGATTCGGAATAACCGAAAAAGACAATGTATTTTCGGTAGTGATACCGTCTTGGAGAGCTACAAAGGACATCACTATGAAAGCCGACATAATCGAGGAAATAACAAGAATTTACGGTTATGACAACTTTGAAGTGAATACTGCAACAGCACCGTTGTATCCGGTACGCATAGAAACCGAAAAGAGCGTTGAGGACAGAATCAAAGACCTGCTTGTGCAGAAGTACAACCTTCACGAAGTACATTCTTATGTATGGGTTTACAACGACGAATACAAGGCACTGGGCATTGAGATTGAGGACAATATCCGTCTTGTCAACGCTACCAACCCCAATATTGAAATAATCCGCCGTTCAATCGTACCGACACAGCTTTGTCAGGTTAAATATAACACTGAGTTTTCACCGGAGTTCGGAATTTTTGAAATCGGCAGAATCGTTGACGGCGTGAATCCAGAAACCGACCTTTGCAACGAACACAAGAAACTTTGTATAACGCTTTTCAGCCGTATAAAGACTGTTGAGGAAGTATATATGCAGTTGCGTGATATGCTTGCAGTAATCGCTGATGATATAAAGCATACCGGTATAAGTTTCCAAAAGATTGAAGCAAGTCATTCATATCAGCAACCACGCAATCTTAACGACGTAATCTGCGGCGGAAAGGTAATAGGTGAAATCGGCGTTGTATACCCGAAAATCTCAAAGAAGACTGACAAAAACGCTTCAATATTGTATGCTGAAATTGATGTTGCAGATTTTGCGGAAGTTACAGCAGACAGTATCGTATATGACGAGCCGTCCAGATACCCCGAAATGGAAATAGACCTTACGTTTATGGCTGACAGGTTTGAGCCAATCGGACAGGCAGTCAAAGAAGTTAATTCCGACCTTGTAAAGAAAGTAAGTCTTGCCGGAGCTTATACAGACGATTCCGGAAAGTCCATAACCGTGAGAATACTTTTCTCAGACAGAAACAGGACTTTGACCCGTGAGGAAGTCTCCGCAGTAACCGACAGCATTATTGAAAATCTCAGGGAAAAATCAATCAGTCTTAAAGCATAAAAAATTCCCCCTGTATGACCGTACAGGGGGAATAAATTATTTTTCGGGATTCATATGAACTGTAATATGTTTTATGTCCGGAAAACGCTTTTCGACACTTGAATGAACGTTTTCGGCTATATCGTGGGCGTCACTAAGGGACATACTGCCGTTTGCGGAAATCTCAATATCAGCATATATCCTGTTTCCGAAAACCCTTGTTCTGAGCAGGTCAATTTCAGCCACGCCGTCCTGTTCCATAACGCATTTGCGGATATTGTTTTCGGTTTCCTCATCGCAGGAGTGGTCAACCATTTTGTCTATAGCGTCCCTGAAAATGTCAACCGAGGCTTTAGCGATAAACACACATATCACAAGGCTTGCGACGGGGTCAAGTACCGGAAAGCCCATTCTTGCGCCTGCGATACCAATTAACGCTCCTATTGAAGACAAAGCGTCACTTCTGTGATGCCAGGCGTCTGCCATAAGTGCGTCAGATTTCAGGACTTTTGCGTAATGTCTTGTATACCAGAACATAGCCTCTTTGACTATTATCGAAACTCCGGCGGAAACAAGTGCAAGTACTTCGGGAACTTCGAGTTCTGAAAAGTTTCCGGCAGAAATATCCTTTAAAGCGTCCGCCCCTATGAAAAGTCCGGTTATCAACAGTATTACCGCAAGCACTAGTGCCGAAACGCATTCCATACGTTCGTGACCGTAGGGGTGTTCCTTGTCGGAAGCCTTTGCAGAAAGTTTAACGCCGATTATTACAATTATACTGCTGAATACGTCCGAAGCCGAATGCACGGCATCACTTACCATAGCACCGGAGTGTGCGGTTATTCCTGCAAAAAGCTTGAATGCTGACAGGACTGTATTTCCGATAATACTTACTATAGAGACTTTTACGGCATTATTTTGAAAAATTCCCATAAAAACGCTCCTTTCAGTTCTGATTGTCAAGTATAGTATTTATAATGCCCTGATAGTAATAAGACGATTCACTCGCAAATTCAAATCCGTGTTCGGCAGGATTCTGAATCTGCATTACTACTATGTACGAACCGTCATAATTGCGGTAGTCGTAACTTTCATTTGTGGTATCGGATTTTTTAAGACAGCCCGTTATGTAGAGGAAGTCCCCGACCCAAGTCTCAGCCGTACCGGTTTTTGCGTAAAGGGTGAAGTTTTCGGGGAGGTATATTCCCAGACCGGAGGCTACGCCGTACATACCGTCAAGAAGATTCTGCCTGTAGTCTTCCGGAATTGTTGCGATTACGTCATTGGGTGATGAGCCTTTTTCAAGGACTGTTTCCGGACTGCTTGTATCAAGGACGTTTTGCAGCACAAAAGGTCTGACCATATCACCGAAAACAGCTTCACGACCGAGTGCCGCAAGGTATATCGGACACGTAAGTATATAAGACTGTCCGAAAGCACTGCGCCTTAAATCGTCATTGCAGTTAATTTCAATGTTGTTTTCAATATCCCCGAAATCGCACTGAATATCCGTCACGAAATGGAATATTCCGTCAAGGTCATTCAGAACGTCTTCTTTACCAATTTCGTTAAAAGCCTTTGCAAAAAATATATTGCTTGAATTTATAAACGCTGAGTAAAGACTTCTCTCCATAGGATAATAACCGTTTGTCTTGCTGTCCCAGTTGACGATTGTTGCACCGTCATCAGTCCATTCGCCCTCGTCCCACAGGGAGTATATACCGTGTTTGTCGGCGATTACTTCGGACATAATTTTGAAACAAGACCCCGGTTCGGCATTCTGGAAAGCCTTATTTCCGCAGACTCCCCAGGCAAGTTCTTCATCATAACCCGTATTTTCAATCGTTGACGGGTCATATGACGGATACGACCCCTGCGACATTATTGAACCGTCAGTTCTCATTAC
>CAMWRL010000057.1 GCA_947176685.1 uncultured Ruminococcus sp.
GATGTTTTATTCATAAAAAAATACCTCCTTTTTCCACTCATACGACAAAGAAAAGAAGGCAGTAAAAAAATTCTTTTTGTCCTATGAAGCGGGATGCAAAATGTGAACCGCAAGCCGTTAAGACTTTTCGTCCGGCTGACAACTCCCCGTTCAACCGTCACTTGACGAACACATTTTTACTCTTCAACGCTGTCATTATAGCACTTTGATATGCGGTTGTCAATAGTCCGGAGATTTTTTGTGCCTTGTGACAAATATTTCTGTCAGGATTTTGCATTTTATGGCAATTGTGACGTTTTTTTGAAAAAACTTGACAAGCTATCCGGAAAGTGGTATACTTATTAAAGTATCGTTAATGCGGTATGTGTTATCCTTGCCCGCAGAAAGTTGTCGGGCAGAATCCAGAAGGAGGTGTGTTTTTAATGGCAAAGGTATCCGCTAAGTACGAAGTAATGGTTGTTTTCAGCCTCAAGAACGGCGAAGAACCTATGAAGGCTCTTGTCGAAAAGTTCAAGGAAAGAATCCAGAGACATGCTGAAGCTGTTGAAGTCAACGAAGATTGGGGTAAGCGTAAGCTCGCATATCCTATCGATGACGAAACAGAAGGCTATTATGTAATCTATACTTTCGAGTCAAAGCCCGAATATCCGGCTGAACTTTCAAGAAGACTCAATATTACTGATGGCATTCTTCGTTCACTTGTTACTGTTATCAGCGAATAATTCATATTTTTTAAGGAGGCGGTCAAATGAATAAAGTTATTTTAGTGGGAAGACTTACAGCCGACCCTGTACTCAGACAAACGACAACAGGTACTACAACATGTAATTTTACTGTTGCTATGGACCGCAAATTTGCAAATAAGCAGACTGGTGAAAGAGGCTCTGATTTTATCAAATGCGTTGCATGGGGACAGACAGCAGAATTTGTTAATCGCTATTTTAACAAAGGTAAGCTTATTGGTGTAGACGGCGAACTCAGAAGCGGCAGTTATCAGGACAAAAACTACCCTGACGTTACACATTATACCACTGAAGTATGGGTTAACAATGTTGAGTTTGTAGGTTCTAAGGCTGAATCCGGTGGAAATAATTACAACAGTAACTATAATGCTCCGCAAGGAAATTATAATAATTACTCTGTTCCGCAGGATAACTACAATAATATGCCTCAGAATAATTTCAGCAACGCTCCGCAGGGCGGTTATAATAACTCTGCTCCGGCTCAACAGTACAACGCCCCTAATGATAACAGTATGTCTTATGGAAATATGAACGATTATGAGGAAATCCTCAGTGACGGCGATGTGCCGTTCTGAGTGAATGAAACCTACTATTTACGAAAGGAGTGTGCCACGTCATCTATGACGTGCGGATTTGATTATGGAAAAGGAAAGAAATTCCCGTCCCTCAAAGAAGCCCCGCAAAAAGGTTTGTATGTTCTGTGCGGACAGAATTGAGAGAATTGACTATAAGGACCTTGCCAAGCTCAGAAAGTGCATGACTGAGAGAGCTAAGATTCTCCCCAGACGTGTAACTGGTACTTGTGCATATCATCAGCGTGAACTTACAGTAGCTGTAAAGAGAGCAAGACAGATTGCTTTACTTCCTTATATCAGCGACTGATTATAAAAAAACAAGGGGAGGGCTTTTCTGCACCTCTCCTTTTTGATATGTAGTCCGGACTCTCCTTCCGGCATCATAAGGAGCGTCCGTTGTCGGGATTGACTATCGGTTGTTGTATGCAATAGCTTCGTCTCTCCGGAAAAGCAGGGAGATACACCATACTGCCGAAATCGCTACAAGAATGTAGACCGTCCGGCTTAAGAGACTTCCTGCACCTCCGAAAAGCCATGCAACAAGGTCAAAGCTGAATATACCGACTAATCCCCAGTTTATTCCCCCGACTATCAGGAGAATAAGAGCCAGTTTGTCCCACATATTGAGAACACCTCTTTATTCGGGATTTTTTGATGACGTTGTTTGTTGACGGTTTACGTCCGCAGAAGTCAACGTCTGGTTTTATTATGACACGCAGAAGCTTTTATATACATTCTTTTTACAAAAAAAGAAACCCCGTCGTCGGACAGGGTTTAATGAATGTGTATGTATGATGAACGGATTTTACTTTACGATGAACTTTTCGATATCCTTTAAGAAATCTTCAGCGTCATCAGTGTGAGCGTTGAGTTCAATCGGTTTGGAAAGGTCAAGACTGAAAATACCCATGATTGACTTTGCGTCAACAGCGTATCTGCCGGAAACAAGGTCGATGTCGAACTCGTAATGCATTACGATTGTAACGAAGTCCTTGACATCGTTGATTGCCTGAAGAAAGATATTTGTTTTGGTCATAATGAACCTCCTGTTCAGGATAAAGATTTTTTACTGTTTATTGCTTTTTCAGCGGCTTTTCCCTACCGCAAATATATAATATCACGTATTTTGCCGAATGTCAAGCCGTTTAAAACAATTTCGTCAATTTGGTATAATAAAATATGCAATGCAAAGTTCTTTTTATTCACAACGGATAAATTATTTATAGTGCATAAAAATGGCTGGGGGTTTTTGTGCAGTATCAACATGACGATTTAAAGAATAATTTGTGGTAATAAGGTGAAATATGTATAAAGTATATTTTATTACTTTTGGCTGCAAGGTCAACCAATATGAAACTGAATCATTGAAAACGTCCTTTAAGAAAAAGGGCTATGAAGTATCGGACAGACAGGACAGTGCGGACGTTGTTGTAATAAATTCCTGCACTGTTACGGAGTACGGTGACAATGATGTGTTGTCGGCGTTGAGGAAAGTCCGTAAAAAACTGCCGTCTGCTGTAATTGTTCTGACGGGCTGTTATCCGCAGGCTGACAGGAAATCAGCAGAAAACCTGTCCGAAGCCGACATAATTACAGGAACTAAAAACCGTTCGGAAATCCCCCTGCTTGTAACGGAATATCTTGAAAAGCATTCAAGAAAAATCAGCGTTCCGGACTACTCCGTAAACGACCCCTTTGAAAACCTTGACTGTCCGTCTTTTGAAAAAAATACACGTACCTTTATGAAGATTCAGGACGGCTGCAACCAGTTCTGTACATACTGCATAATTCCATATACAAGAGGCAGATGCCGTTCACGAAGCCTTGAATCAGTCAGGGAAGAAGCAGAAAATTCCGCACGCCTTGGCAAAAAGGAGATTGTACTCACCGGAATAAACCTTGCGTTTTACGGTATGGAGTACGGAGCAGACCTTGCGGACGCTGTTGAAGTCTGCGCCGGCGTTGACGGCATTGAACGTATCAGATTAGGCTCTCTTGAACCGGAAAAAATGTCAGATGATTTATTAGAAAGGCTGTCGGCAGTCGGAAAACTCTGTCCGCATTTTCACTTGTCGCTCCAAAGCGGCTGTAACCGTACTCTCAGAGCTATGAACCGCCATTATACGTCCGAGGAATATTTCAGCCTTGTGCAGAAAATAAGACAATTTTTTCCGGAGTGTTCGTTTACTACCGATGTTATGGTGGGATTTCCGGACGAGACAGACGAGGATTTCAGGGAATCAGTCAAGTTTGTACAGAAAATCGGTTTCAGCCGTGTACATATTTTCAGATACTCACGCCGCAAGGGTACTCCGGCAGACAGAATGTCTAATCAGATTCCGGAACATATAAAGACAAGCCGAGCCGCCGCAATGTCAAAAGCCGCCGCACAGTCCGAGGAAAAATATCTGAAATCCCTTGTCGGAAAAACCGTTAAGGTACTTTTTGAACGTGAAAACTGTACAGAATTTCATAGGGGATATGCCGAAGATTATACATTAATAAAAATTCCCCGTGAAAATTCTGAAAAAAGTTTGCGTAATGAGCTGATTTATGTTACAATAGAAGAAAGCCGTTCCGATTTCTGTACAGGCAGAATTGCGGACGGGTATTCCCCCGACCTGATGACAGGTCAATAATAATTTTAGAAATGGAGATTTTAGTATGTCCGTATTCAGAATTTATTCCGAAAAAAAACGGGAGTTTGCTGTTGAAGCGCAGTCGGTACTCAGCGACGTGCGTACAGCTCTCAGACTGAATATCAATGGTCTGCGTATTCTCAACAGGTACGATGCCGACAAACTCAGTCAGGAAGATTTCGACGCTTCCGTAAATACCGTGTTTTCAGAACCAGCCGTTGACGTTGTTTACAAGGAACTCCCCGAACTCACGGCAGACGACAGAATTTTTGCCGTTGAATATCTTCCGGGACAGTTTGACCAGAGGGCAGACAGCTGCGAACAGTGTATACAGATACTCAGACAGGGCGAACGTTGCCGTGTAAGAAACGCCCGTGTATACATTGTTTCCGGAAACATTACAGACGAAGATTTCGACAGACTCAAGTCCTATATCATAAACCCCGTTGAAAGCCGTGAAGCTTCACTTGAAAAGCCCGAAACTCTTGACACCAACTACGAGATTCCGGAGACTGTAAAGACCCTTGACGGTTTTACAAGCCTTGACGAAAACGGACTGCGTAAATTCATAAAACAGTACGGTCTTGCTATGGACTTTGATGACATAAGATTCTGTCAGGGATATTTCCGTGAAAACGAAAAGCGTGACCCCACAATCACTGAAATAAAAATGATTGACACATACTGGTCAGACCACTGCCGCCATACAACATTCCTTACAAACGTTAAGGACGTTAAAATAGAAACTCCATATATAAGGGACACTTACATCAGATACCTTGATGTGCGTGACGAACTGGGACGTTCAAAAAAGCCCGTAACGCTTATGGATTTGGCAACCATTGCCGCAAGAAAACTCAAAGCCGACGGACTTCTTGACGACCTTGACGAGAGCGAAGAAATAAATGCATGCTCCGTAAAAATAAAGGTTGATGTTGACGGAGAGTTACAAGACTGGATATTGATGTTCAAGAACGAAACGCACAACCACCCGACTGAAATCGAACCTTTCGGCGGTGCGGCAACCTGTCTGGGCGGTGCAATCCGTGACCCGCTGTCAGGACGTTCATACGTTTATCAGGCAATGCGTGTTACAGGTGCGGCAAATCCGCTTGTTCCGGTTGAGGACACTATCGCCGGAAAACTTCCCCAGAGGAAAATAACAGTCGGTGCGGCTAACGGTTACAGTTCATACGGCAACCAGATTGGACTTGCTACCGGACACGTTGCGGAAGTTTATCACCCCGGATACGTTGCAAAGCGAATGGAAATCGGTGCAGTAGTCGGAGCAGCTCCGGCAGAAAATATCCGCCGTGAAAGACCCTCTGCCGGAGATATAGTCGTACTTCTGGGCGGAAAGACAGGTCGTGACGGCTGCGGCGGTGCTACAGGCTCATCAAAGTCGCATACTCTCGAATCCCTTGAAAACTGCGGTGCGGAAGTCCAGAAAGGCAATCCGCCGGAAGAAAGAAAGTTACAGAGACTTTTCAGAAATCCGGAAGTAACAAAGATGATTAAACGCTGTAATGACTTCGGAGCAGGCGGTGTGTCGGTTGCTATCGGCGAACTTACAGACGGACTTATAATCAACCTCAACGCCGTGCCGAAAAAATATGACGGTCTTGACGGTACTGAAATAGCTATCAGCGAATCGCAGGAAAGAATGGCAGTTGTCATTGCTCCGGAAGATGTTGACAGATTTATGGCAGAGGCTAAAAAAGAAAATCTTGAAGCAACAGTTGTTGCGGACGTTGTGGACGAGCCTCGTCTTAAAATGAACTGGAACGGCAGAACTATTGTAAATCTGTCGAGGGATTTCCTTAACTCCAACGGCGCACCGAAATATACTGATATTGTCGTTGAAGAACCTGTTTTCACAGATGACGAGGTTTTCACGGACAGTGCAGAGACTTGGACGGAAATTATGTCCAATCTGAACGTATGTTCACAGAAAGGTCTTATTGAAAAGTTCGATTCCACTATCGGAGCAGGTACAGTGCTTATGCCTTTCGGCGGAGTGTACCAGATGACGCCCTCGCAGGCTATGGCAGCTAAAATTCCGGTACTCAAAGGCGAAACAAATACCTGTTCACTTATGGGCTGGGGATATAATCCGGATATTTCGTCAAAAAGCCCGTATCACGGCGCAATGCTTGCAGTAGTCGAGTCAATTGCTAAAATCGTAGCCGCCGGCGGTTCATATAAGAAGTGCTGGCTGACTTTTCAGGAATACTTTGAGCGTACCCAGAATGACCCGAAACGTTGGGGCAAACCTCTTGCCGCACTGTTGGGAGCTTTCAGGGCGCAGCTTGAAATGGAATGCGGTTCAATAGGCGGCAAGGACTCAATGTCAGGTACTTTTGAAGATATTGACGTACCGCCTACATTGGTATCGTTTGCAGTTTCGACAGCACAGGCAAATAAAATCGTTTCCACAGAGTTCAAGGAAGCTGGAAATGATGTTATTATGATTGTACCCGAATACGACAGAAACGGACTTCCGGTATTTGCAAGCCTGAAAAAATGCTTTGACAAGGTTGAGGAACTTATTTCCGAAGGTCGTGCAAACGCCGTATGGACAAGCGGTTACGGCGGTATTGCCGAAGGTATCGCAAAGATGTGTTTCGGCAACAGACTGGGCTTTGAGTTTTCCGCACACCTCACTCCGGCTGAACTTTACAAACCTTGTTACGGTGCGTTCATTGTGGAAGTTATGGGCAACGCTCAGCAGGGTGAGTTTGCAATCGGTAAGACTATTTCTGATTATAAGATTTTCACTCAGAAGTATACCGTAAACCTTGACAGTCTCCGGAGAGCGTGGGAAAGCAAGCTCGAACCTGTATTCCCTTGCAGAATAAGAACTGTTGACACTACTCCGCAGATATATTCATATGAGAATACAGAAAAGAAGTCCGCAGAAATAAAGGTCGCTAAACCTAAGGTTCTTATTCCGGTATTCCCCGGCACAAACTGCGAATATGATACGGCACGGGCATTTGAAAAAGCAGGTGCAGAGGCTGAAACCGTAGTTATAAAGAATCTTTCAGCGGCAGACCTTGAGGACAGTATAGACTACTTTGAAAAGGCTGTCAGGGAATCGCAGATTATTATGATACCGGGCGGCTTCAGCGGCGGCGATGAACCAGAGGGAAGTGGTAAATTTATTACGGCATTTTTCCGCAATCCGAAAATCAAGGACGCTGTTCACGAACTCCTCAAAAACCGTGACGGTCTTATGTTGGGTATCTGTAACGGTTTTCAGGCGTTAATAAAACTCGGTCTTGTGCCTTTCGGAGAAATAGTCGATATGACCGACGAATCACCGACACTTACTTTCAACACCATTGCCCGTCACCAGTCAATGATGGTCAATACAAGAATAGCTTCCGATAAGTCACCGTGGCTTTACGGCTGTAAGGTCGGAGACGTTCATACAGTGCCGATTTCGCACGGCGAGGGACGTTTTGTAGCTCCTCAGAGCCTTATCCAGAGACTTGCAAACAACGGTCAGATTGCTACACAATATGTTGACCCTGACGGCACTCCCACTATGGACATCCGTTACAACCCCAATACTTCCATTGAAGCTATCGAGGGCATAACTTCGCCGGACGGTCGTGTATTCGGTAAAATGGGACACTCCGAACGTAAGGGCAGTTATATCTGCAAGAACGTTGCCGGCGAAAAAGACCAGAAAATCTTTGAAAGCGGTGTAAACTACTTCAAATAATATTATTTGTAAACAAACTGTTCTGTAAATGTAAATTATTCTTGAACAGACATACATTTGTCCGGCATATCTGTTATAATAGACATAGCATTTAATCAATATCAGCAGGAAATACCCCACCTCTATGTACAGTATAGGCGGTGGGAGTATTTCACGGGAAACGGAGATGTTTATATGACTTACAACTTTTATTTTGTGATTTCCGGAGCAGTTTTATTTTTGATTGGTCGCCTGCTGTACGGCAAAAAAGATATTGCAGGAACAGTTTTAATGATAATTTCTGCGGTTGTTTTCTGGCTGTCAAAAATAATTCTTGCGTTCAAGCTGATGCATAGCGGAGCAGGAATACTTTCAGCAATTATCTTTGTTTTTTTCGGCGGACTGGCATCGTGCGGACTTTATGTAAATTATTTTGATTTCATAGATGTGCCGTTATGGGCGTTGATTATTTTTATTCTGATTGACATTGCATGCGTTTTCGAAAAGTTAATAATACATACAGATAAGTCCGAATAAAATATTTTGTGCAGTTTTTACTATTTTGTAGTATTGACTTATTGTAAATTTTGGTGTATAATATATATATCCTTAACTGCTTTACGGCAGTAATCTATAAGCAAGGAGCTTGATGGCAATGAACAATATTTTATTTGCTGCTTCTGAATGCGTACCGTTCATAAAGACCGGCGGTCTGGCTGACGTTGTGGGCGCACTTCCGAAGTATCTCAACAAAAGCGAATTTGATGTAAGGGTTATCCTGCCTTACTATACCTGCATTCCTGCAAAGTACAGGGATAATTTCAACTATGTCACACACTTCTACATGGACTATGGCATGAGAAAGGAAAATGTACATGTTGGTATTATGGAGTACGAATACAACGGAATAAAATTCTATTTCGTTGATAACGAATACTATTTCAAGTGTGATACTCCATACTCTTCAGACCTCAAATGGGACATAGAACGTTATACTTTCTTCTGTAAGGCTGTACTTGCAATACTTCCTGTAATCGGCTTCCGTCCGGACATCATTCACTGTCACGACTGGCAGGCTTCACTTATTCCGGTGTTCATGCACTCAACCTTTGCAACAAACCCTTTCTACAGCTCAACAAAGACTATCATGACCATTCACAACCTTAAATTTCAGGGCGTATGGAATATCGATACTTTCAAGTACAATACCGCACTTCCGGACTATATGTTTACTCCCGACAAACTTGAGTTCAAGAAAGACGCAAATATGTTGAAGGGCGGACTTGTCTATGCTGACTACATCACAACCGTAAGTGAAACTTATGCCGAAGAAATCAAATATCCGTTCTATGGCGAACAGCTTGACGGACTTCTCCGTGCAAGGTCGGCTTCACTGCGTGGTATCGTCAACGGTATTGACTATAATGTTTTTGACCCCAACAACGACAAGCAAATCTATAAGGAATATCACGCCAAGAACTTCAAGAAAAGAAAGGCTCAGAATAAAACATCACTTCAGGCAGAGCTGGGACTTCCGATTGACGAAAACAAGTATATGATTGCAATAATCTCACGCCTTACTGACCAGAAAGGTCTTGACCTTATCAGTCAGACAATAGAGCGTATATGCGACCCCAATACGCAGTTTGTAGTAATCGGTACGGGCGACCACGGATACGAAAATATGTTCAGGCACTACCAGTGGAAGTACAAGGACAGAGTTTCTGCAAATATCCTCTATTCCGATGACCTCGCACACAAGCTCTATGCTGCCGCTGATGCAATGCTTATGCCGTCACTCTTTGAACCGTGCGGACTTACTCAGCTTATTTCGCTCCGTTACGGCACTGTCCCGATAGTACGTGAAACAGGCGGTCTTAAAGATACTGTATCGCCTTACAACGAATTTGACGGTACAGGTACGGGCTTCTCGTTCGCAAACTATAACGCAGAAGAAATGCTCGGCGTAATCAACTATTCAAAGCACATATACTTCAATCACCGTGACCAGTGGGATAAAATGGTTTACAGAGGTATGACCACGGACTATTCGTGGAACAGCTCCGCAAGACAGTATGAGGGTATGTACAACTGGATTATTAACTGGTAATTAAGAATAGGCGGACTTATTGTCCGCCTTGATTTTTAAAGGAGGCGTTATGTCACGAAATATAAACGGTGCTGTATTTGATATGGACGGTCTTATGCTGGATACCGAAAAACTTCTTGTGCGTTTCTGGAGAGAGGCGGCGGCTGAATACGGTTACAATATGACCAATGAAAATGTTTATGAAATCCGCAGTCTGTCACGGAAGTACTCCATACCGTTGTTAAAGGGCATTTTCGGGGAAGAATTTCCATTCAGCGAAGTCCGAAAAAGACGTATAGTCCTTATGAACGACTATATAGACCGATACGGTTTTGAGGTAAAGAAAGGTCTGTATGAACTTCTTGACTACCTGAAAAACAATAGTTACCGAATAGCGGTTGCGACAGCTACAGACCGTGAACGTGCTGAAAGTTATCTGAAAAAAATTGATGTGTATAAGTATTTTGACGCTGTGATATGCGGCGATATGGTTGTCAAAGGCAAGCCCGAACCCGATATATATCTGACAGCTTCCGGAGAACTGGGACTTCCGCCGGCAGAGTGTGCGGCTTTTGAGGACTCGCCCAACGGCATAAAATCGGCGTATGCGGCAGGCTGCAAGGTCATTATGATACCCGACCTTACACAACCCGATGACGATATAAAACCTTTGCTCAGCGGAGTTTATGAAAGTCTCGACAAGGCTGTTGAATTTTTTGAAAGGACTTGAATTATGGCAGGAAAAACAAGCGTATCTGAAATTTTTGAAATACCGAAGTTCTACTATTTTCAGAGTGGAAACGATTACTCCGGCAGTATGGGGGATTTTTCCTATAAGATAATCAACGGCAGTAATCTTAAATGTCTTACGTGGCACGGCAAGCTGTGTTCAATGAAAGCCGCTATCGAAAATGAAAAGGAGTTTGAAAAAACTCAGGAGGGTTTCAATGAACTTATAAAATGGCTTGAATCAAAGTACAGCGAATAATAAAAAAGACTTCTGGTTGAATCAGAAGTCTTTTTGATTTTTATACAACGCCGGAGTCACCGCCGTCGGGGTCAACGG
>CAMWRL010000058.1 GCA_947176685.1 uncultured Ruminococcus sp.
CCGTAAATCGTCTGCATCAACACCGAAATCTTTCGGACAACGTGTTGACAACATAGAAACTATATGATATAATAAAAAAAACATGTAATTTTTACATTATGAGAGTCTGTGCATAAGCATAGGTTATATTAAATATGTCCGCTGCTTAGTGTGATAAAAGCAACGGGTTTTTATTTTTTTGGAGGTAGTTATGAGAAAAATTTATATCAGGACAAGCTGTCCATATGAAGTTATTATTGAACGTGGCGGCATTAAAAAGTGTGGAGAATACATTTCTGCTGTCACAAAGTCTAGAAAAGCCGCCGTTATTACGGACGATACTGTCCAGAAACTTTATGCTGATACTGTTGCCGGTTCACTGAAAGATAACGGTTTTGAATGTTCGGTTTTCGCTTTCCCGAACGGCGAGCAGTCAAAAAACCTTTCGACATTCGGACAGATTCTGGATTTCCTTTGCGAATCCGGAATCACCAGAAGCGATATTATTATTGCACTGGGCGGAGGAGTTGTCGGTGATATAACCGGTTTTGCGGCTGCCTGTTATCTCAGAGGAGTGGATTTCGTTCAGATACCTACAACACTTTTGGCGCAGGTTGATTCATCCGTTGGCGGAAAAACTGCAATTGACATTACAGGCGGTAAAAACCTTGTCGGAGCGTTCAAGCAACCGTCACTGGTCATATGTGACAGCGATACGCTTAAAACTCTTACTCCTGAAAATCTCTCCTGCGGTATGGCAGAAGTTATCAAGTATGGTATGATAAGAGACAGTCATCTTTTTGAAATGCTCGAAAACCATACTCTTGAAAACGTTGACGAAATTATGGACGAAATAGTATATACGTGCATTGACATAAAACGTGACGTTGTTGAGGGGGATGAGTTTGACAGAGGGGAGAGAATGATTCTTAATTTCGGACATACTATCGGTCACGCCATTGAGGGCTGGCATAGCTACACCGACTACACGCACGGTATGGGTGTAGCCGCCGGAATGTGTCTTATTACTGACAGATTCGCTCCGGAACTTTCTGAAAGACTTAAAAAATGCGTTCTTGCGTACAACCTTCCGATCGGTACGGAAGCCCCCATTGCTGAACTTCTGCCGTACTGTTCAAAGGACAAAAAACGTGAATATGGTAATATAAGTTACATAGTTTGCACAACAGTCGGCAAGGCTGAAATACGCAAATCAACTGTAAGCGAATTTGAAAAGGCTATGGGTGAATAATTATGGATATAAAAATTACTCCGGAAAAATTAAAGGGTTTTGTGAATATTCCGGCTTCAAAGAGCGTTGCGCACCGTATGCTCATCTGTGCGGCACTTGCCGGAGATTCCGAAATAGGCGGTATAAATTATTCGAAAGACATTGAAGCTACCGTCAAGGCTATGAGCGCATTAGGAGCTTGGATTTATACCAAAGAAAACAGCGCAGATGTTGCTGAAAAAATAAGTCCTCCGGAAAAAGCCGTCATTGACTGCAATGAAAGCGGCTCGACACTTAGATTTATAATACCTGTTGCGGCGGCTCTCGGAGTAGAGACAGAGTTTCACGGCAGTGGCAGGCTTCCGCAAAGACCCATTGACATCTATATAAGAGAACTCGGGAAACACGGTATTACTTTCAACTACAACAATACAATGCCGTTTACCATATCCGGACAGCTTACAAGCGGTGTTTACGAAATTGAGGGCAATGTATCTTCTCAATTTATAACCGGACTGCTTTTTGCACTGCCGCTTCTTGACGGTGAGTCCGAAATTGTTCTGACCTCACATCTTGAATCCCGTCCGTATGTGGATATAACAATTGATGTACTGAAAAAATTCGGCATAACCGTTGATGAAACTGAAAATGGTTTTTATATAAAAGGCAGCCAGATTTACAAGCCATATAACGGAGATGTTGAGGGAGACTATTCGCAGGCGGCATTTTTCTATGTGGCAAACGCTCTGGGGTCTTCTGTAAACCTTGGTAATCTCAATCCAGACAGCGTGCAGGGTGACAAAAAAATACTTGACATTATCAACGTTATACAGTCGGACGGCTGTTTCAATGTTGACTGTTCGGACATTCCGGACTTGGTTCCCGTACTTGCCGTGCTAGCGGCTTCCGGCAAAAAGGAGTCAGTTATATATAATGCCGAACGTCTTAAAATCAAAGAAAGCAACCGCCTTGAAACCACTGCCGCACTTATAAATAACTTGGGCGGCAACGTTGAAATAACTGCTGACGGTCTGATTATACATCCGTGCGGTTTGTACGGAGGCACGGTTGACAGTTACGGCGACCATAGAATAGTTATGGCGGCGGCTGTTGCGGCTGTCGGAACTTCCGGAGATGTTATTATAAAAAATGCCGAAGCGGTTACAAAATCCTATCCGGATTTCTTTGAGGACTATAAAAAAGTTGGGGGAATTGTGAATGTCATCAGTATGGAATAATAAAATTTCAGTATCCGTATTCGGAGAAGCAGAAAGTCCTGCAATCGGTATTACTGTAAATAACCTGCCGTCAGGGGAATATATAGACGTTGCAGAAATACACAAGTTTATGATACGTCTCAAAGGTTCTGAACGTCGTGAAAATATTATACCTCACGTTATGTCGGGACTTTTCAATGAAAGAACTACCGGCGCACCATTGTGTGCTTTCATTCAGAACTATTCGCCGGAGCCGTCTTTTGGTCAGAATCCCGACAGACTGGCAAGAGCAGGTCACGCAGACTATACCGGAGCTGTACGCTACAGAGGTTTTAACGATGTAAGAAACAGCGGTCATTTTTCTGAAAGACTGAATGTACCTGTATGTTTCGCCGGAGCTGTATGCGGTCAGATTCTTGAAAGGCGTGGAATATATGTCGGCGCACATATCGCAAGCGTCTATAAAATTAAAGATAACCCATTCAATCCGGTAAAAGTTACCCGTGAAGATATTATAAATATACGTGAAAAGGATTTTCCGGTAAT
Organism: uncultured Ruminococcus sp.; assembly: GCA_947176685.1. Taxonomy (GTDB): domain Bacteria; phylum Bacillota; class Clostridia; order Oscillospirales; family Ruminococcaceae; genus Ruminococcus. The sequence continues at coordinate 2,974 of CAMWRL010000058.1, forward strand.
CAATGACCGCAAAGGTTCTCTTATGCTTGAAGAAATTGAACGCATACGTAAAACGGGCGATTCAGTGGGCGGAGTTGTTGAGTGTGCAATAACCAATGTTCCGGCTGGTATAGGTTCGCCGATATTTGACGGATTGCAAAATACAATAGCCCAGCTGATTTTCGGAATACCCCTTGTTACCGGAATTGAGTTCGGAACTGGTTTCCGGTCTTCGGGTATGACCGGAAGTGACTGGAATGACAATTTTTACGTTGACAGTCATAACCATATACTTACAGAAACCAATAATCACGGCGGTATCTTAGGCGGAATATCTTCCGGAATGCCGATAATATTCAGAGTTGCTTTCAGACCCAACCCGACTTTTACAAAACCTCAGACCGCTGTTGATATGCGTGAAATGACCGGAAAGACTTACTGTACCGAAAAGGATTATGACCCCTGTACGGTTATAAAGGCTGTTCCGGCTGTCGAAGCTGTCGCAAATATGGCTATACTCACTCATATGATGGAATATCCCAATTTTTGTTAAGGTGATTTTATGCAGAATGAAAATATCAGAAAAATGACAGATATGGCGGACACTGAAATCAGGGATTTGCCGACCCTTAATATATTGATTTGCTATCTGCTCTACAGAATCGAGAAGAATGTGGAAGTTGAACAGCTTTATGAAATAGCTATGGAAACCGGTATAATAAATTATTTCTATTATCAGGATTCTGTCAATTATCTTCTGACCAATGGTCTTATTACCATTGAGAATATCAGAGGTAAAGACTATTATGTGATTCAGCCAAAGGGCAAGGCTTGTGCTGAACAGTTGAAATCCTATGCCCCAAAGTCCTGCCGTGACAGGATAGTTTTAGTGGCACTTAAGTATTTTGCCCGTCTGAAGTATGAGCAGGAAATAAAAATAGAATATCTTCCGGACGATAACGGCTGTTATATAAATATAAGGTGCATTGACCCCAAATATGACCTTATGGATATGAAGCTTTTCGCTCCGGATTTGGAACAGGCTAAACTTGTAGGCGAAAAGATTATGCTCAATCCGGCTGGATTCTATGGAAAAATAATAGAACTGGCTTTGTCCAATGAGGAAGTCTCATACGACCTGACTGATAATTAATACTCTTTCCAACTGTAAACGCTTGCTTCCGGAACGTCCCCGACTATTATATTTTCTGCTAAAAGAAATTCGGCTTCTGTTGTTGTCTCAAAGTCGTAAAGGGGCAGGGAAGATTTTATGTCAGCCGTGACTATCGCTGATATGCGATGACAAGTCTGGTTGTTTCCGGCTGATGTGAAATCACTCCTCAGACTAACTGACGCTTTCCTTGCCGGACATATCCTCAAACGTATATTGAATCCTTTTCCAGCAAGCATATACGACCCCGTAAGCGACCCGACAGGTATTTTAGTATAACCAGCCGACTTTTCCAGACGCTGGTTTATGAGCAGGGCAAGTTCAGACTGTACTTTGTTTATGTTGTCCGGAATGGCTTCTATAGCCGTTACCCGTCCGGAGCCGTCGTACTTTACAGAAGCAAAGTCAGTATATCGGCAGGAGTTCGCCCGAAGATATCCGGAGGCTGATTCCTCAATAGCCCTGTCGGTTGCCGCAATTGAAAAGTGTTCTGCCTGTAGTGCGGCTACCGGACGTACTGCTTTGTCAGTCCATATGGCGAATATAATAAGTATCGCAACCGCCGTGAATATCCCAAAAGCTATATATTTATGTTTCTTTTTTCTGCGTTTCATAAAAAATCACTCCCCACATTTTTTTATAGTATATTCGTCCGGCGAAGATACTGTTACGATTTACATCAACGGAGGATAAATATTTATCCTCCGTAAAAAGAGGTGATTATCATAAAAAAAATAACAATCGGAATAACTGCACACGTTGACTCCGGAAAAACCACTCTGTCAGAAGCTTTGCTTTTCAGAACAGGAACTATCCGTAAATCTGGACGAGTTGACAACGGCGATTCTACTCTCGACACCGACCCCGCAGAAAGAAACAGGGGTATTACTATATTTTCTCATCAGGCTGACTTCATAACCGGAAATACTCATATCTTTCTGACCGACACTCCCGGACACGTTGACTTCTCGGCAGAAACTGAAAGAGCTTTCAGCATACTTGACTATGCTGTATTGGTCATAAGCGCAACTAACGGCGTACAGTCCCACACCGCTACCCTCTGGAAACTCCTTGAAAAATATTCTATACCAACGTTCATATTCGTCAACAAGATGGATTTGACCGGAGCTGACAAACAGTCCGTACTTGAAAACCTTCGCCGGAGACTGTCGGAAAACTGCGCCGATTTTTCCGGCGATATATATGAAAACTCCGCACTCTGCAACGAAAGCCTTATGGAAGAATATCTGGAAAATAATACACTCTCCGATAACAGTATCGCCGCCGGAATAGCTGAAAGAAATATATTTCCGTGTTGGTTCGGTTCTGCGCTGAAAATGACAGGGATAGACGGTTTTCTTGAAATGCTCGACCGCTTCACGGCTGAAAAAGACCGTCCGTCAGGATTCGGGGCGAGGGTATTCAAAATCACTTATGACAACAAAGGAAACAGACTTTCGCATATCAAAGTAACCGGCGGTTGTCTGAGAGTACGGGACGAACTTGAATACACGGATTCGGACGGCGAAATGATTACCGCAAAAGTAACCGGAATACGGTTTTACTCAGGCGAAAAGTACCGTACAGCAGACCTTGCGGAAAGCGGCGAAGTATGCGCAGTAACAGGAATTTCCGGAACGTACTCCGGTCAGGGTATGGGATTTGAAAAGGATTTGGGAAAAGCCTTTCTTGAACCTGTAATGACATATCAGGTAAACTTTCCGCCGGAAAAGAACGTAAATGATGTACTGAAAAATATGCGCATTCTGGAAGACGAAGACCCCCAGCTTCACATACTATGGAATGAAATCAATAAAAGCATTTCCGTACAGCTTATGGGAGCAATACAGCTTGAAATTCTTACTCAGGTTATTATGCGGAAATTCGGATATAGTGTAACATTCAGCAACGGAGCAGTCGCTTACAAGGAAACTATTAAAAATACCGTTGAGGGTGTAGGACATTATGAACCTCTCCGGCACTATGCGGAAGTGCATCTTATTCTTGAACCCCTTGAACGGGGCAGGGGACTGGTCTTTGATACGGCGTGCAGTGAAGACGTTCTGGACAGAAACTGGCAGAGACTTATTTTAACACATCTTGCGGAAAAACAGCACATCGGTACTCTTACGGGTTCGCCGGTGACTGATATGAAAATAACTCTTGCTTCCGGAAAAGCACACCTCAAACATACTGAAGGCGGAGATTTCCGGCAAGCTACATATCGGGCAGTCCGGCAAGGTCTAAGAAGTGCAGAATGCATTCTCCTTGAGCCGTACTATAATTACGAACTTGAAATTCCGTCCGTCAGCACGGGACGGGCAATAGCGGACTTACAGCATATGTCTGCGGACTTCGGACAACCTGAAACTATTGGTGATATGTCAATTATAAAAGGCACTGCTCCGGTTTCGGAAATCAACGGCTATCAGTCGGAAGTAATTGCCTACACTCACGGAAAAGGTCGGCTTATATGTACTGCCGGAGAGTATCGGGAATGTCACAATACTCAACAGATTATAGCAGGATTCGGCTACGACTGCGACAGCGATATTGAAAATACTGCCGATTCGGTTTTCTGCACACACGGAGCAGGCTATGTTGTCCGCTGGAATGAAGTCCCCCAGCGTATGCATCTGCCGTCCTGTCTTGTCCGACAGTCCGAAGCACACGAAGTCTACAGGGAAAAAGCCCGTCACTTTGTACGGGAAGCCGTGTCCGATGCCGAGCTTATGGAAATCTTTGAACGGACTTACGGAAAAATAAATAAAGACCCTCACAGAGCTTTCAAGAAGACAAAAGCTGTTTCCGTCAGTCACGACAAACCAGTGACGTACAATTTTAACGGAAAAGATTATCTTCTTGTTGACGGTTATAATATAATATTTTCGTGGGACGAACTAAAGAAAATTGCGGAAGATAACCTTGATGCGGCACGTTCGGAACTCATAAATATGATGTGCAACTATCAGGGTTTTACAGGATATGAAGTTATAGTAGTATTTGACGCATACAAAGTAAAGGGCAAGCACCGTGACATTGAAAAGTACTGCAACATAAATGTTGTCTATACCAGAGAATCAGAAACCGCCGATACTTATATAGAAAAGGTTTCCCACGAACTATCAAAGGACAACCGTGTACGGGTAGCGACTTCTGACGGTCTGGAACAGATTATTATTATGGGCAACGGTGCTATGAGGATTTCTGCACGGGAACTCCACGAACAGTATCTCAACGCCGACAAGGCTATAAAGGAATTCATTTCAGAAATGAAGTGACAATTTACAACAGGATGTCCGGAAAAAAAACAATATAACAATATATCATTCTACTGATTATGATAAATTTCACTATGAAACAGTGATATAATATTATTCATATCCTGAAAAATCAGAGGGTGATATTTTGAAAAAAAGAAAATTTTGTAAAAATAATTCCGCACTCAAACTATGGGCTTTCATATCAGCAGCCGGAGCAGGTTTTCTGTTGTCCGGAACAGATATGGCAGGAGTAGCGTCGTTTGCGGACATCTCAATAGCCGGAGCGTTGCCGCTGCCTATGGCAGGGGCGGTACTTGCCGGAGAGTTTCTTCAATGTATGGCAAGCCATACCGTTGGCAGGAACATTGTTAAAATTACAGCAATGGTAATAATCATAATTGCAAAGATGTTTTACGAACCTAAAAATACTCCCCGTATCAACGGTCTTACAACTGCAATGGGAGTATTTACAGCTGGTACGGCGGTTTCGGCAATTATAGGCGAAATCCCTTACAAACTGCTTTTCTATACATTTTACGGCGGACTGGCAGGTTTTACAGCATATTCACTTGCATATATACTGTCCGGTCTGAAAAAACGGTTTGTACTGGACTTTTCCACAACAACGGGCTGCGCTTATGCGATAGTATATACTATATGTGTATCTTCGCTGTGTTCGGTAAAAGTCCCTTACATAAATATCGGGCTTATCTTCGGAATTACGGTAACGCTTTTCGGGGCATACTACTATTGCCATACAGGAGGGGTTATGTGTGGTGCGCTGACGGCTTGCGGAGCTTTTCTGTCGTCAGTCGACTACGGAATGACTGTTGTATTACTTCCGGCTGCCGGACTACTTACGGGTTATCTTAATAAACAGAAAAATACAACTGCATCGTTATGTTTTGTCGGAATAAACTTTACTCTTATGGTGCTTACCGGAATTACCCAGAACAGTATTTATAGTATGATTGATGTGGTATGTTCAGCAATACTGTTTCTGATAATATCTCCGGCGTATTCTGACAAGTGGTTTACGACAGGTGGGGACAGGTTTTCAGCATTACCGGAAGTCCTTGCCGTAAGAATGGGTTTTCTTGCCGACACGGTGAGGACGGTTCGCACGGAATCAGAAAGAATCTCCGGAATGCTTTCGAGGAAAAAAGACAGAAGTGTTCCGACAGAAGACGTTGTAAATGCAGTGTGTACAAGCTGTCCGAAAAAAATACGCTGCTGGCAGTTGAATCCCCAGAATACAAAATCGGGTTTTATGAAACTTTCAGCAATGACGGAGTTTTCAGAGGAAAATTTTCCTTACGAAATACGGGACTGCATTTATAAAAGCGGTCTGGTGAACTTTTACAGGAAAATGACCGCCGAAAAAGCTAAGGAACGTATTATATCGCTCCGGCAGTCGGACAATATGACACTGCTTTCGGAGCAGATGAAGACCATTGAAGAAATAGTGCATTCGGCAGGCAAACGGCTTGATGTAAGATTTTCTTCACCGATAAGCAAAATGATAAAAAATAAACTCAATAAATTTGGATTTTATCCATCTCAGGTAATATCTTACTATAATTCCGGAAACCGTCTGCATACGGAGATTTATTTCAGCCGGAAAAATACTCCCGAAAACTTCACAAGAATATGCGACCTCGTTTCCGATGAACTCAAAGTACCGCTTGACGCTTCTGCTCCGGTAAGCTCCGGCGAGCAGGTGCGCATAAGGCTTTATGAACAGCCGAAATACAGACTTGATGTATATTCAACTTCGGTATGCTCCGAAAACTCCGACAGCGAAAACGGTGATACTTTCGGGACTTTCGGGGACGGTACGGGCAAATCATACGTTATTCTTTCTGACGGTATGGGCAGCGGCAAAACTGCTGCCGTTGAATCCAGAATGGTGGTTCAGATGTTCAAAAGGCTTGTCGGAAGCGGCATTGATTATCCGTCAGCTATAAAGCTTATCAACTCCATTATGATGACCAAATCACCGGACGAAACTTTCGCAACTCTGGACGTTGTACGGATAGACCTTGATACCTGCGGACTGACCGTTATAAAATCCGGAGCTTCCGCAACTCTGATACGCCATAGGGGAAACGTCATTAAAATTATGTCACCGACTTTTCCAATCGGAATATACAGCAAATCAGAAATATTTTCGTGTCAGTGCGATTTTGAGGAAGGCGACATAATAATTATGTTTTCGGACGGCATAAGCGAAAATGAATACAGATTCATAAAAGAACTGCTTTTACAGAATGACGATTTGAAAAAAATAGTTGACGAAATATGCGCCAAAGCTGAAGTATTTAACCCTGCGTTCCATACGGATGACATCACGGTTATAGGAATACGGGCAACTGCAAAAAATGTCCGATAATATATGAATAAATATTCAGATGTGCATTTTAACAAACTATATAAACCGTTATGTAATTTTTTTGTGGCATAATGCACAAAAAAGTTTGGAAAAAATTGGCGTAAAAGCTGAAATTTTTATCTTATTTCTGAAAAGACTTGAATAATTCTCCGGTTTCTGGTAAAATGATATATAGCAAAGGAGGCTGAATTATGTCTGCAAAAAATAATAATCTCAACGATTTTCCGCTTTATCTGTTCTATCAGGGAAAGAACTACGAGGCCTATAAGTTTTTCGGGGCTCACTCCCGCAAAAAAGGTCGCTCACGGGTTTTCACTTTCAGGGTTTGGGCTCCTAATGCTGTAAGTGTTTCAGTCGTGGGAGACTTCAACGACTGGGACAGAAGCAAAAATCCTATGACGCTTATCTCCGATGGCGTATGGGAAGCTGAAATCTCCAAGCTTAAACAATTCGATGTCTACAAGTACAGTATCATAACCAGAGACGGAAGAACTATTCTCAAGTCCGACCCCTACGCTTCACATTTTGAGACCCGTCCCAGTACCGCTTCTAAAATCTATGAAAGCGAATACCAATGGAATGACTCTGAATGGTTTGCGCAGAAAAAGGACAAAAATATCTACAAAAGCCCCGTCAATGTCTATGAAGTCCACCTCGGCTCATGGAAAGTAAAAAAACAGGATACTTTTATAGATTATATAACTTTCGCAAACGAAATTATTCCGTATCTCCGGAAAATGTCCTATACCCACATAGAGTTTATGCCGCTGACCGAATATCCGTTTGACGGTTCGTGGGGCTATCAGGTTACCGGATATTTTGCGCCGACTTCACGTTACGGTACTCCGGACGATTTCAGAAAAATGATTGATATGTTCCACGAAGCCGGTATCGGCGTCATTCTGGACTGGGTTCCCGCACACTTCCCGAAAGACGGCTCGGGTCTGTACGAATTTGACGGCACCTGCTGTTATGAGT
>CAMWRL010000059.1 GCA_947176685.1 uncultured Ruminococcus sp.
CCTTTTTTGAGTTTTGCACGTTCAAAATAACAGTTTTTTTCAAATATTCCGGACTTTTTTAATTAATCGTTTATGAATACTGAAAATGCCTTGTAAGCCATATAGGTGTCGATTTTTGAAACCACTTCAAACGGTGCGTGCATTGAAAGTACAGGTACTCCCATATCAATTGTATCAACGTTGAGGTTGGCAATATACGCCGCAACCGTACCGCCGCCGCCTGCGTCAACTTTGCCTAACTCTCCGGTCTGCCATATAACGTTGTGGCTGTCCATAAGACGGCGTATTCTGCCTGTAAACTCTGCTGATGCATCTGACGTACCGGATTTTCCTCTTGCTCCGGTGTACTTCGTGATACAAACGCCTCTGTTTATATAGGCGCAGTTGTTTCTTTCGTTGACTTCGGGGAATGTCGGGTCAAATGCGGCGTTGACATCTGCGGACAGGCACTCCGATGCCGACAATACAGTTCTGCAATCCGAGCCGAGAGTTTCAGCAATGTCAGCTATAAAGTACTTCAGATATGCCGAACAAAGTCCCGTATTGCCGTCTGAACCTGTTTCTTCCTTGTCGGTCAGTACCGTTACAACTGTATGCTCAGGATTGTTGCAGTCAACCGTTGCCATAAGTGCGGTATATGCGCATACCTTGTCATCGTGACCGTATGCTCCAATCATACTTCTGTCAAATCCAACATCCTTAGCCTTGAACGCCGGTACTGCCTCAAGTTCGGACGAAATGAAATCGGCTTCTGTAATCCCGTACTTTTCAAAAAGAATATTCATAATATTGAGTTTAACAGCTTCGCTTGCTTCGTCATCTCTGAACGGTCTTGAACCTATAAGCAGATTGAGCTGTTCGCCTGTAATTCCCTTTGCAAGAGGTTTAGCCATCTGGTCATTTGCAAGGTGCGGCAACAGGTCGGTTACACAAAATACAGGGTCATTTTCGTCCTCGCCGACGTTTACTTCAACTGTAGTGCCGTCAGCCTTGATTACAACGCCGTGAAGTGCCAGCGGAATTGCAGTCCACTGGTATTTTTTAAGACCGCCGTAATAGTGAGTCTTGAAAAGTGCAGTTTCGCTGTCCTCATAAAGCGGATTCTGTTTAAGGTCAAGGCGTGGCGAGTCGATATGTGCCGCACAAAGTCTTACGCCCTCCTCAATAGGGGCAGTGCCGATTATTGCCATAACAACTGCTTTACCCCTATTGTTGCGGTAAATCTTGTCGCCTGCGTTAAGTGGCATACCGGACTTGTATTCAACATAACCATTGTTTTTCAGAAGCTCAACAGTATAGTTTACTGCTTCACGTTCGATTTTTGCGATGTCCATAAAGTCCTTGTAGTTTTCGCAGAAATTGTCACATTCAGCAAGTTCCGCTTCGCTCATTCTGAAAACGCCGTGCTGACGTTTCATAAAAAGCTTTTCTTTAAGTACCTTAGATGTTTCCATAGAAAAAACACTCCTGTTCATTTATTTTCATAATAGCACCGGATTTTGTCCGCAAGCTCTCCGGCTATTTCGCAGACGGTTTCCGGACTGCCGTTATTGTTTATTGTATAGTCGGAATGGCTTATAAAAAACTCCTCACTCAACTGAGAGTTCATACGATTCTGAGCCTGTTCCAGCGTAAGACCGTCACGTTTGATTATTCTCTGTCTGCGGACTTCGGCATCGGCAAGAACGGATATTATAATTTCGCAGAAATCGTCCGCCCTGCTTTCAAAAAGTGTCGGAGCGTCAAGCAGTATAAAATTTTTACCCGTACCTGAAAGAACATTTATTTGTCTTAGAATCTCCCGTGTAATATACGGATATGTAATAGTATTGAGAGTTTCAAGCTTTGTTTTGTCGGTAAAAACCAGTCCGGCTAATTTTTTCCGGTCAAGACTGCCGTCAGCGTTAAGAATATCCCTGCCGAAAGTTTCGGCTACTTCTGCAAGGCACGGCGAACTTTTTTCCATAACCTGCCGTGCTACAATATCGGCGTTGATTATGCTGAAACCGTTTTCCGCAAATATACGTGATATGGTGCTTTTGCCTGCGCCGGTCTGTCCGGTAAGTCCTACAACGATACTCATAGTCTTACCACCTCAAAGCCTGCCGCCCTTATCAGTCTGTTGTACACCGCCAGCCCTACTCCGACAGGTTCAGGCGAACGCACGTAAACCCTGACGGCGTTGAGGTCATCAAGTTCCCTGAGTTTCCGGAAAATCTGGTGCGCCTGCTGAATACTGTTCGCACCGTAGGTCATATGACGGTACGGGAAATTATCGCTGTCCCCGTCAAAAATCAGCGAATATACATTATCGCCGTAGTGTCTGCCTACATAATCCGTAAAGCTTTCCAAAGTTGATTCAACCATAATTATGTCAGCTTTCGGAGAATAATGCCTGTACTTCATTCCGGGGGAAGACGCTTTTTCATTTTTTTCGAGTCCGCTTAAAACTGCCTTGTCAACAATGACATTTCCGCAGACTGTCATAAGCATTTTTTCGGTTACACAGCCCGGACGCAAAATTCTGACTGTACTTTCATCTTCAAAGGATATGACAGTTGATTCAACTCCGTATTCGGACTGTCCGCCGTCCACTACAGCCGAAATCCTGCCGTTCATATCACGCATTACGTGGCTTGCGGAAGTCGGGCTTGGATAACCTGAGATGTTTGCGGACGGTGCGGCAATCGGTTTTCCGGAAAGTTCAATAATCCTGTGCATTACAGGATGCGAAGGCACTCTTATACCGACCGTATCAAGTCCGCCGGAAGTCACCAGTGGTATACGGTCATTTTTCGGCAAGACCATTGTCAACGCTCCCGGACAGAATTTTTCAGCAAGTTTATGGGCAAGTTCCGGAATATATGACGTATATCTGACGGCTTCGGAAAAGTCCGCAAGGTGTACTATAAGCGGATTGTCAGCCGGACGACCTTTGGCAGAAAAAATTTTCCTGACGGCGTTTTCATCTGAAGCGTCAGCTCCCAGTCCGTAAACCGTTTCCGTAGGGATTCCGACAACCTCGCCTTTTATAATGAGTTCAGCAGCAACATCAAGCTGATTTTCATTGAGTAACAGAGTTTCCATAAAAAAATCACTCCTGTCCTGCAAGTTTAGCTGCCTGGTCTGCCGTTGCCAGAGCGTCTATAACTTCATCAATATTGCCATTCATAACGTCCTCAAGGCGGTAAATCGTCAGATTTATTCTATGGTCTGTCAGCCTGCCCTGCGGAAAATTATATGTTCTGATACGTTCTGAACGGTCACCCGTACCCACCTGCATTTTTCTTTCCGAAGCTATTTTCTTATTCTGTTCCTGCTGCATAGTCTCGTAAATTCTTGCCCGCAGAATTTTCATAGCCTTGTCCTTGTTTTTGTACTGACTTCTTTCGTCCTGACACTCAACAACAACATTAGTCGGCAGATACGTTATCCGGACGGCTGATTCTGTCTTGTTGACTTTCTGACCGCCTGCTCCGCTTGAACGGAATACATCTATTTTAAGGTCTGTAGGATTTATTTCAAGTTCAACCTCGTCTGCCTCGACCAGTACTGCAACCGTTACAGTACTGGTGTGGATACGTCCCTGAGATTCGGTTTCAGGAACTCTCTGCACACGATGCACACCGCTTTCATATTTAAGACGGGAATACGCTCCCTCGCCCTCTATTGAAAAACTTATCTCTTTATAACCGCCCAGTTCAGTGGGGTTGGCGTTGAGGATTTCCTGCTTCCAGCCACGACTTTCGGCGTACATAGTGTACATTCTGTAAAGCGAGTTGGCAAACAGTGAAGCTTCCTCACCGCCTGCGCCGCCACGTATTTCAATAATAACATTTTTGTCGTCATCGGGGTCTTTCGGCAATAACAATACTTTCAGTTCCTGCGTAATATTTTCTATAGCTTCTTTTGCTTCGTCATACTGGGACTGCGCCATTTCCCTGAACTCTTTTTCCAGACCGCTTTCGTTAAGAAGTTCCTGCGCTTCGCTGAATGATTCCAGAACTTTTTTATATTCCCTGTACTTTTCTATAACCGGAGTCATATTCTTGAAGTCCCTCATAAGCTGAGTGTAAAGTTTATTATCACTTACGATATCCGGCTGTGAAATTCTGTCACTTATACTGTTGTATTTCTGTTCCATTGTTTCAAGTTTTTCAAACATCTTTATTTTCCTCTCTCCGGACTTTCTTTATATTTTTTTCGATTTTATTACGTGCAACCATAAATTCCCTACCGCATTTCACGCATTTAAGCCGGAAGTCCATACCCACACGCAATACAAGCATTTCATTAGTACCGCAGGGGTGATTTTTCTTCATAGTGAGAATGTCATCAACTTTTATGTCCATAATAAGCACCGTCCTGTTCTGAAAAAAATCGTACACTTTTTATTATAACGCAAAATCTTTTCCAAATCAATATCCGGAAGAATATTTTTTTTGTTTTGTGTAAAAATAATAAAAACTTGACAGACAGAAAGGAAAATGTTATTATGATTACAAGAGTATCTGCGGAATTTGAAACTCCCGAACTTGCTGAAAACGCAATTTACAGAGTACGTGAAAAAGTTCCCGTAAGGTCTGCGAATATGGTATACAATAAGTCTTCGGACGAAGCAGTAAAACTTCGCAACGGTACGGTATGGACACTTCTGCCGACTGCCGTTACCAGTTACAACTACGCTACAGGACTGCTTGAATCTCCGGCAACTGAGGACGTTATTCCGGAACCCGAAAGAAGACGCAACACTACCGCTTATATAATGTGCGAAGACGAAAATCTTGATACTGTCAAATCCGTTCTCAACTCTATGGGCGGACTCAATATCAGGGAGAGACTTTCACGTTAGTATGAACATATGAACCATAAACGGCTGTTATAAAAACAACTCATATGGTTCATAGTACATAAATTCCGTCATATTATCCGCACTGTCCGCATAAATATTAATAGTCAATAAGATTTACGGAGGTAAAAATATGAATTATAAACCCGAAGGCTGTCTTTTCAGAACAGCCGAAAACCAGAAGTATATTTCGTCCGCTGAGGGTCTCGCCGAAGCTATGTCAAACGGTATTATCCTTGAAGCAAGAGTGGCTGTATGCGACAGTTCCCATAACCTTATTATAGACCTGCCCTGCGCCAGAGCCATAATACCTCGTACTGAGGGCGCAGTCGGTATTGAGGACGGTTCAACAAGGGACATTGCACTTATTTCAAGAGTAAACAAAATAGTATGTTTCAAGGTTACAGGATTCGACAGTGACGGCACAGTTAAGCTTTCCAGAAAATCAGCTCAGGAAGATTGTCTTGAACATTACATAAACAACCTGACTTCCGGAGATATTATAGATGCCCGTGTAACTCATCTGGAACAGTTCGGATGTTTCGTTGACATTGGCTGCGGTATACCGTCACTTATACCGATAGACGCTATTTCAGTTTCAAGAATCGCTCACCCGTCCGACCGTTTCAGAAACGGCGACTTCATTCACGCTGTTGTAAAGTCCAGAGACAGTGACAGGATTTTCCTTACCCACAAGGAACTTTTAGGTACGTGGGAAGAAAATGCTTCAATGTTTGAAGCAGGAGAGACAGTTTCCGGAATAGTGCGCTCAGTTGAGGAGTACGGCATTTTTGTTGAACTTGCCCCGAATCTTGCCGGACTTGCCGAACCCCGTGCAGGTATAAAAGCCGGTCAGCACGTAAGCGTATATATAAAGGCTCTTATTCCGGAAAAAATGAAAGTCAAACTGATAATCGTTGACACCTGCGAGGACTGCGTTACTGAAAGCACGATAAAATATTATCAGGAATCCGGCAGAATAGACTACTGGTGCTATTCCACAGAAAACTCACCGAAAAAAATAGAAACTGTATTCTCATAAATAAAAATACTCCCACCGGATAAGTGGGAGCATTTTGTTTTCCGTTACTTTTTGTAACCTATGTCGATTATTTCCTTGAGTTCCGGACAGGCGTTAACCACCGAACCGAGTGCTATAAGCATAATATTTCCCACGGCGTGTGCGTCGTCGTCAATTATCTTCATATTGTCAATGACTGTTTTTGTATCTGTTTCGGGTCTGACCTCGTACACAAAGCCGTTGTCAACGAATAAGTATTTATCTATTCCGCATACCTTTACAAAGTTATTTATTGTACGTATAAAACGCTCCTCATCTTCGTAAGGGTCGTAAACACGGTAAGCACCTTCAAACCAGTAAGAACCCGGAACACTTAACTTAATGTTTTCAACAATCGGAAAGTGTGGGTTTACTGCTCTCAGCTTGTGTTTAAGGGACGGTGTTTTGTTGTACTGGAAAAAAATAACGCTTCTTCTTTTCAGAATGTTATCCGGTAGCTGCCATTTTTCGCTTTTACTCATAATATATTCCTCCGGTTTTCAGATGATGTTTTTTCTTTGAGTACATACTAATTATAACACATCTTACGGAAATAATCATGTAAAAAAATCTGCGAATCCTCCGGCATAAAAAAAGGAACACCCGAAAGTGTTCCTATTTTTTTATAATCAGAATGCGATTGTTTCAGCCATACGGTGAAGTTTTTCGTCATATGATTTTGTCATTGATAAAGCTTCCTGTATATCGTAGTCAACAAGGGCATTGTCCTTGAGAGCCACAACCCTGTTGCCGATACCCTGCGCAAGAAGTTCAACGGCATAGTTGCCCATTCTGGTAGCTTCAACTCTGTCTCTGAGAGTTGGATTTCCGCCTCTCTGAACGTGACCAAGAATAGTAGCACGAGCTTCGACACCGGTCTTTTCCTGCAAAATGGTAGCGATTTCCTGAGAATGTCCCACACCTTCGGAAACGACTACAACAAAGTTCTTCTTGCCTTTGGATTTCTTTTCAAGCATAATCTTTGCGACAGTATCGAGGTTATAGGGGACTTCCTGTACAATAATGTCAGTAGCACCGCAGGCAACTCCGACATTTACAGCAATATGACCTGCACCTCTGCCCATTACTTCAACAACTGAGATTCTGTCGTGTGACTGAGATGTATCACGGAGTTTGTCAATAAGTTCCATAGCTGTATTCATAGCGGTATCAAAACCTATTGTATAGTCAGTGCAGGAAATGTCATTGTCGATAGTTCCGGGAATACCGACGCAGAGCATACCCATTGCGGAAAGGTCTGCCGCACCTCTGAATGAACCGTCACCGCCGATTACGACAAGACCCTCAATGCCGAGTTCTTCACACTTTGCACGGGCTTTTGCAACGCCTTCTTCGGTTCTGAATTCAGGACATCTTGCAGTATAAAGAACAGTACCGCCTCTATGAATAATGTCTGTAACGCTTCTTTCGTCCATCGGGATGATGTCTCCTGTAAGAAGTCCGACATAACCTCTGCGCACGCCGTAAACTTCCATACCCTTACTGAGAGCCGAACGAACTACCGCACGTATAGCGGCGTTCATACCAGGAGCGTCACCGCCGCTGGTCAAAACAGCAATTTTTTTAATCATAATAAATTTCTCCTTTGCATAAGCAGATTTTTATAAATTCCATACATTTACATTTTATCACTTTATGAAATAATTGTCAAGCATATCCGAAAAATTTATTCACGAAATAAGTCCTATATCCGACATGGGATATATTTTCAGTATTTCGGAAACGCTGCTGCATATGTCGACAGATAATCGGTTACGTGGGGAAAGCATTTTTTTCAGGTCGGTCAGATAAAACGCCACTCTTGTATTACCTTTGAATTTTTCGCACAGTGCAGGCATAGGATTGTTTTCCAGTTCAGCAGATGTCATTTTGATACAGAGTTTCATTTTCGACAGCATCTCCGGAAAATCCCTTTCGTCTGTCACCGAGCCACATATCAGCGATATTCCGTCATCTTTTGCGGATATTCTTCCGCCTGCAAGAATAATACCGCCGTCCCTCAGACTGCCCGAAACTTTACCGAAAAGTTCCGGAAAAACTACAGCATCAATACTTCCGGTGTCGTCTGCAAGTTCCATAAAACACATCCTGTCACCTTTTTTTGTTGTGTGATTCCTGATACTTCCGATAAGACATAGTATTTTTACTTCCATACCGTCCTCTGCTCCCAGAACGTCCCTTATCTTTGGAATATGCATCAGTTCCGGCAGATACCAGTATTCCGACAGCGGATTTCCGGTCAGGTATATTCCGGAAACTTCCTTTTCCATAGTCAGTAACTTCCGTCTGCCGTACTCCGGTACAAACGGTATCTTTATATTCATTTCCTGAGTGTCCAGACCGTCAAGAAAATTCAGTTGTCCGTCAATAACTCCGCTGTCGCTGCCGGACTTTTCCATAATAACAGAGTAGTTTTCCAGCATCTGACGGCGGTTAAGTCCCATTCCGTCAAACGCCCCTGCCATTATGAGTGATTCGAGAGCTTTTTTAACAAGGTCACGTTTGTCCATACGTTCAATAAAGTCCTGCATACTCCGGAAATCGCCTCTCTGCGTTCTTTCCGAAACTATTCTTTTCGCAAGACCTTCGCCGACATTCTTCACAGCCATAAGTCCGAAATACATCCTGCCGTCACTGTATGAAAACTTTCTGATACTTCTGTTTATGTCTGGTCGGACGACTTCTATACCATTCGCACGGCACATACTTACATAGTCAGCAAGCTTATTGGTAATTCCTGCAACGCTTGACATCAATGCGGACATATATATACCTCTGTAATGACATTTAAGATATGCCGTTTGGTAAGCAATACAGGCATATGCCGCCGCATGTGACTTATTGAATGCATATGATGCAAAACTCACCATTTCATTGAAAATACTGTCCGCTGTATCTTCCGGAACGCCGTTTTCTTTTGCGCCTGAAACGAAACTTTCACGTTCTTTCAGCATAACATCATGTTTTTTCTTTGCCATAGCCCTGCGCACAATATCAGCGTGACCGTACGAATATCCTGCAAGTTTCCGGCAGATTTCCATTACCTGCTCCTGATATACTATACAACCGTAAGTTTCTGACAGTATGCTTTTCAGCAGTGGGTGCTTGTAATGTATCTTGTCCGGATTATTTTTGTTTCTGATATACTCCGGAATGGATTTCATAGGTCCGGGGCGGTACAGCGACAACATTACAATCAGGTCTTCAATACGTTCCGGTCTGAGGTCAACAAGACATCTGGTTATGCCCTCGCTCTCAAACTGGAATACCCCTCCGGTATCGCCTTTCGCAAGCATAGAATAAACTTCTCCGTCATCAAGTGGAATCTTATCTATGTCAAAATCCGGTTCAGTACGTTTTATGGCGTTGACGGTATCACGGATTATAGTAAGATTGCGCAGTCCTAAAAAGTCCATTTTGAGCAGTCCGAGAGATTCAAGCACGGTCATCGTGTACTGCGTAACTATTGTATCGTCATTTTTCTGTAAAGGCACAACATCGCTCAGCGGTACAGCCGAAATAACCACTCCGGCAGCGTGCGTTGAACTATGTCGGGGCATACCCTCTATCTTTAAAGCAAGGTCTATTATTTTTCTGACATTTCCGTCACTGTTGTACATAGACCGCAGTTCCGGAGAAGTTTCCAGTGCGTTCTTCAAAGTATCATTTATGTCAATTTTTTTAGCTATAGCGTCACAAAGTTTTCTGGGCATACTCAGTACACGACCAACGTCCCTCACCGAACCCCTTGCCTTGAAAGTATCGAATGCTATTATTTCGGAAACCCTGTCCCTGCCGTATTTTTCAAAAACATATTCTTTGACTTTCGGTCTTCCCTCAATGCAGAAGTCTATATCAAAATCCGGCATACTGACACGTTCGGGGTTGAGGAAACGTTCAAACAGCAGACCATATTTCACAGGGTCTATGGAAGTTATTCCCATACAGTAAGCACAAAGACTTCCTGCTCCTGAACCTCTCCCCACTCCGACGGGGATTTTATTATCCCTTGCGTACCGCACAAAGTCCCACACTATCAGAAAATAATCCGTATACCCCATTTCCGTTATGACTGAAATTTCATATTCCATACGTTCAGCGACTTCCGGAGGCGGATTCTGTCCATAGTGACTGTACAGACCTTTACAGCAGATGTCACGAAAATATATTTTATTATCGGTTACTCCGGCTTTACGAAACTCCGGAAGCCTTATATTGCCGAACTCAAATTCAACATTACAGCGTTCTGCAATACGGACGGTATTTGTTACTGCGTCTTCGTGACCCCTGAAAAGCTCTGCCATTTCGCCGGCTGATTTCAGGAAAGACTCGCCGCCTGTATTCTGTTCCCCGTCATAAAGCTGGTTGGTCTGTATGCACCAGAGAACTTTATGCATTTCGGAGTCCTCACGCCGTAAATAGTGGCAGTCATTCGTTGCGGCAAGCGGTATGCCCGTTTCAGCCGAAAGCCTGTACATCATAGGGAGTATACGTTTTTCGTCATCAATGCCGTGATTCTGTACTTCCAGAAAATAGTTGTCCGCACCGAATACTTCCCGATACTCAAGAGCCTTAGCCTTAGCCCTGTCGTAACTTCCCGAAACAAGCAGTCTTGCGATTTCGCCGTACAGACATCCCGACAGACATATAA
>CAMWRL010000060.1 GCA_947176685.1 uncultured Ruminococcus sp.
GTAAATATGTGGTATAATAAAATTATATTGTTCGGATACGAAAAAATCTTAAAAAAGGAAGGGACATACTTATGAAAAAGAAAAGATTTTCAGTACTGAAGTGTTTTATCTCAATAATATGTGTGATGTTCATAGTAGTATCGGTAGGAATCAACCTAATATACTCTCAGAACAAAACACCGTTTTTTATGGGAAGATACTTCTACATTGTTACCGAAAGGGACACAAACGGTATCAATGACGTTACAGCAGGAGCGGCTATTATTGCCAAAGACGCTTCAAACATCAGTATAGCACAAAAAGACCTTGTATTGTGTTATCCTGCCGGTGACCCCGACAACCTCCGTTTATGCGGAATCTACAACATTGTACAGGCTGAGGACGGTACTGAAAAATATCAGGTCTACTATGATGGTCACGAAGATAATACCGACCTTATCACAAAAGATAAAATTTCTGCAATATGTACCGGTTATCCCGAAAGTACAGAACTCGGAAACTTCATTACATTTACAAGAGGTATTCCGGGAATCGTTGCCGAACTGATAATACCCTGTATAATTCTGCTTGCATTCTTTATTTCAATGATTGCTTCAAAAAATGAGTACATCGAAGAAGAAATACCGGACTTTACTCCGAAACAAAAAAAGAAATCTCCTCCGTCAACTAATGCACCGCTTTTTGAACCCTCTCACGAAAGTCAGGCAAGTGACGAACTTGAACGCAAAAAAATGTCAATTGCAGAAAATTTCAGTCAGAAAAAAGTAAATCCTGATTCCCCGTACCAGAAAGAAAAAGAACGTACTATGCAGTTTAAGGCAAGCCGTCCGGACAATTCAAAGCTCGCCGGACGTGTTTCCCCTGCCCCGTCAGCCGACAGTATAAGGGAAGACCTTCGCCGTAAAAACGACTATGAGGGCAGTCACGTAAAAAAACCTTACCCCCAGAAGTCTGAAATACCTGCAAAACCAAAGCCTGCTCCCGTAAAAACGGAAATCACTGACAATACAGGAATTATTTCGACTAACCAGATTGCCGAATTGTCAAAAAATTCCGAATCTACAAGAAGCAGCGTTGCTGAAATAAAAGCCAATGTCAACAGGCTTTCTTCTGCACCCAGACAGAGCAGTTCACCGGATATTTCCGATATTATAAGCAAATCCGAAGCTAACAAGAATAAAAGAAACGCTTCTGATATGTCCGTTGACGACCTGCTCCGGATTATCGAAGAAGAAAAGAAAAAACTCTGATATTTTCAGGAACCGCTCAGGCGGTTCTTTTTTTATGAATAATAACGGCTGTTATGACGAATAATAACCACACATGATTCAGAAATCGGCTTGACAAATTATCGAGCTTTATGTATAATAAAAAATATATAGTTGATTTTTTGAAATTATGTGAGGTAAATAATGAAAAATACTAAAAACAGAAGTTTCACCAGTACGCTTATAATAATGATTGTTATAGCAGGACTGCTTACTTTGGGAATGATGATACTTCAGGACGTAAGAAAAAATAATGATACTTATGTTACAATAGATGTTGATAATATGGAACTTGTGCAGTTTCAAGACCCAAAGGACGGCGACCCGATAGCAATTGTTGAAACAACTTTAGGTGAAATACGTTTTGTGCTTTATCCGGAGTACTCCCCCAACGCTGTAAAGAATTTTACAGAACTTGCCGACAGCGGTTATTATGACGGTACATACTTCTACCATTCGGACAGCGGTGTGTATTCTTCGGCAGGCTCAAAACAGAAAGACGGTTCATACACCAGCGGAAACGCTTCTGAAAGAATCGAACGTGAACTGAACCAGAATTTATGGAGCTTCAAAGGTGCAGTATGCTGCGCAACTACCGATTTTGACAGGAGTTTCAAGGAAATGATTATCGGCGGCGGTACTTATTACTGCGGAAGCCGTCTCAACTTTATTAACACCATAGAATTTACTGACGAACTCCAGCAGCAGATGAGGGATTCAAATACAAGTGCGGAACTTACCGACGCTTTTATAGAACACGGCGGAATACCTAATTTTGCTCAGCAGATGACTGTTATAGGACAGGTATATGAGGGTATGGACGTTGTGGAAAAACTCGCTTCACTGGAATCAGCCGACAACGGAAATTACAAAATTCCGAAAGAAGATATAATTATTATTTCCGCAAGAACTGATGTATATTCCGATGAGAAAAAAACAGAATAATACGGCATTTTAGAATAAATATTATCGTTTTTACCAAAAGGCTTTGACCGATTGTTACAAATTTAACCGGAAACTCTTTACAAATCCGCATTTATGTTGTATAATAAAAAAGCTGAATTAATTTGTGATTCAAATTTTAAATTTCCATATATAATTATAATTTTGGTTTAAGGAGCGAAATGTATGATTAAAAAAATACTTGCTGTTCTTGTCTGTACATTCACAATAACTGCAGCTTTTTCGTCTTGCGGAAAAGAACTGGAAATAAGTGATAAATCTTCGGAAAACTCTTCCGACAACTCATCGGTATCCGATACTGATGTCCAAAATGTCCAGATAGCTAATTTTACTGCCCCCGAAAAGGACGATACAATTATTACTATGAATATAAGAGACTACGGAACTGTTAAAATAAGACTGTTTCCGGAGTATGCCGACAAGGGCGTGGAAAATTTCATAGGTCTTGCCGAAAAAGGCTATTATGACGGACTTACTTTCCATAGGGTCATCAACGATTTTATGATTCAGGGCGGCGACCCCGAAGGTACAGGACGTGGCGGCGAATCCATATGGGGCGGAAAGTTTGACGGCGGTACAGACGCTCATCTTATTCATGCCGCAGGAGCTTTGGCTTACGCAAACAGCGGCGGTACTTCCACTAACGGAAGTCAGTTCTATATAGTTACTGGTACAGTCTGCACGGAAGCCGAAATTGAAAATTACAAGTCCAGCGGCTACGCCATTTCGGACAATGCAAAGGAGATTTATACTACTGCCGGAGGTACTCCATGGCTTGACGGAAACTATACAGTTTTCGGACAGGTGTATCAGGGTCTTGATATTATTTTCCAGATTCAGCAGGTTTCTACAGATACAGGAAACAACAAACCTATGAAAGATGTTATTATTGATTCCGTAACCGTTGACAAATATGACGGCGAAGAATTAAAATGGTACATCAGTGACTATGATACTTTTGAAGAACCTGAAACAGCTCCGGTTGAAGAAGTCTCCGTTGAGAATTTCACAAAACCCGAACAGGGCGATAAAATCATAGTTATGAATATAAAGGACTACGGCGAAGTAAAATTCAGACTGTTTCCGGAGTACGCCGACAAGGGTGTGGAAAACTTCATAGGTCTTGCCGAACAGGGCTATTATGACGGACTTACATTCCATAGAATAATAAATAATTTCATGATTCAGGGCGGCGACCCCGAAGGTACAGGTCGTGGCGGTGAATCGGTATGGGGCGAAAGTTTTGACGGCGGTACAGACCCGCATCTCATTCATGCCGCCGGAGCAGTTGCCTATGCAAACAGCGGCTCTACTTCAACCAATGGAAGTCAGTTCTATATTGTTACCGGAGAAAAATATTCAAAGGAAGAACTTGCGCAGTATATGAACTACGGTTATAATTTTTCCGATGAAGCTATGGATATCTATTCAACTGCCGGCGGTACACCGTGGCTTGACGGCGGTTATACAGTATTCGGACAGGTCTATGACGGTCTGGATATAATCTTTGAAATACAGCAGACCCAGACAGACGAAAATGACTATCCTATGGAAGACGTTGTAATCGAGTCTGTAAAAGTCGGCGAATATGACGGCAGTCAGGTACGCTGGTATATTTCGGACTATGACGGAACAAATACGCCTGTTGCTGAACAACCGGCTGAAACTGCCGGCGAAGATTCTGAAGAAGCGTATTCTGAGGATATACCCGAATAATTAAAGTTTATATAATTTTATTTTATATACACTGCCTGTGTAGGCTTGATACGGAAAATCTGATTTTCCGTGCAGAAGATATTCAGGAGCAGACAAAAAATTTCCTGAGAAATAAGGAGAGAGTATATTTTGGATAAATTTATTATCAAGGGTGGTCGCCGTCTTTCCGGTGAAGTAGTAATCAGCGGTGCTAAAAATGCCGTTGTAGCAATACTTCCGGCGGTTATTCTTTCAGACGAACCGTGCGTTATTGAAAACGTTCCCGACATAAGCGATGTAAGAATCAGCCTGAGAATTTTAAGGGAAATGGGTGCGGAAGTTACCGACTGCGGAAACTGCACTTACAGAATTGACCCCACTACAATCAGCAGATTCTGCGTCCCGTATGAAATCGCAAGGAAAATGAGAGCATCATATTATTTTCTGGGCGCACTGCTCGGAAAATACAACAAGGCAAGAGTCTCAATGCCCGGCGGCTGTCCGCTTGGCGACAGACCCATTGACCAGCATTTAAAGGCTTTTTCACTTCTCGGTGCTGACTATACGCTCAGTCAGGGCATGATTGACCTCAAAGCCGAAAGTCTTACCGGAAACCAGATTTTCTTTGACGTTGTGACGGTCGGCGCAACTATGAATGCTATGCTTGCTTCTGTAAAGGCGGAGGGACTTACAGTCATTGAAAACGCAGCTAAAGAACCTCATATTGTTGATTTGGCGAATTTCCTCAACTCAATGGGCGCAAACATCATGGGCGCAGGTACTGACGTTATCAAGATAAGAGGCGTTAAAAAGCTTCACGGTACTAACTATTCAGTAATTCCCGACCAGATTGAAGCAGGTACTTTTATGATTGCGGCGGCGGCTACAAAAGGCGATGTTACAATCAAGAATGTCATTCCAAAACATCTTGAATCAATCACAAAGAAACTTGAAAAAATCGGCGTGAATGTTGAATGTTTCGATGACAGTGTGAGAGTCTGTTCCGAAGGTCCTCTTGTAAAAACCAACGTAAAAACTTCACCTCACCCCGGTTTCCCTACAGACATGCAGCCGCAGATTGCCACACTTCTGACACTTGCATCCGGTACAAGCATCATAACCGAAAGCATATGGGACCAGCGTTTCCGATATGTTGACGAACTCAGACGTATGGGAGCTGACATTACTGTAAACGGTTCTGTTGCGCTCATAGAGGGTACGGGAAAACTTACCGGCGCACCGGTCAAGGCGTGCGACCTCAGAGCAGGTGCGGCACTGATTATTGCCGGACTTGCCGCAAGCGGTATTACCGAAATTGAAGACATCTTCCATATAGAGCGTGGCTACGATGGTATGGACGTCAAACTCCGTGCAATCGGCGCAGATATAAGAAAAGTTTCCGAACCGGAAGAAATTTCCGCAACAGAAGTACAGACTTCCGTCAACAGAAATGAAAACGTTGACGATGCAGAAGCAGTCTGAAAAAACAACAGACGGAGTATATGATTACTCCGTCTTTTTTTATATTCTGCTGAGGGACACTCCTGTTTTTTCGCCGTAACGTACAACGGTTTCAAAACCCTCTCTTGTATTCCGGATAATATCCATGTCCGGACGTACTTTGTTCTTTTCAAACAACTGTACTATTGTTGAACCGCCGAACTGAAACATTCCTTTTTCCTCACCCTTGGCAAAACGGTATTCACCATGATGATTGCATATTTTTCCGACAAGCATAGCCCCGACTTCAATATGTACAACGTCCCCGAAATTATCAGTATGAAGCATTGTATATTCACGGCAATTTCTTTTATAAATGTTGTATCTTTTAAGGGCAATCGGGTTTACAGTATGCAGTTCACCTTTGATAAAGGTGTTCACAGTTTTCATACCATCGTCAATGTAGCAGTAACGGTGATAGTCATCGACTTCCAGACGGTATATGAAACAGTAACCACCGTCATATCTTCGTGCCATAAAGTCGTTATCCAACAGGTCGGACACTCTGTACAACGAATTTTTTATTCTGAAAATACTGTTATGGTTGATTCTGTAAACGGAAAGTTTAGCGTCACACGGACTTATAAGGTGTTTTGCACAATAATCTATGGGGCGTGATTCGGATTTTATGCGGCGTGTGAAAAATTCGTTATATGACCGGAATTTTTTCATTACATACTGGGAAGTGTCAATATTATGATTTTCAATGAAGATTTTTACAAGCGGGACTGAAAATGGTGAATCCATAAATTTACCGGCAGTCTTTGAAATTATCGGAGCAGTAAGTAATCTGAGGAGCATTCTTCCCGAAAATGTATCATACAGTTTTTCAAGGACACTGTTTTGTTGTTTATTTGTTACAATAATATTTCCGTTTCTGTTTTTAATCATCACAAATCACCTGCGGGCGTTGGCAAGCATAAGTTTTATACGGTTTTCCTGATTTACACGAGTAGCGCCGGGGTCATAGTCTATTGCAACTATATTGGCATTAGGATTGTCCTGCTTTATGGCACGGGACATACCTTTTGCAACGATATGATTCGGCAGACATCCGAACGGCTGGGCGCATATTATATTTTCAACGCCGGATTGTGCCAGAGCTGCCATTTCTGCCGGAATCAGCCAGCCTTCACCCATTACAACACCCTGATTTATATATTTGTCCGCAAGACCCCTGAGATGTTCAAAGTCGTGAAACGGTTCAAAACTTCCCTGCTTTTTCATAATATTTATAAGTTTCTTCTGCTGGTGGTAAATAATCTCATAGCCAAGTCTGTAAATATGAGACTGAGTGGTTGTATGGTCATATATTTTAGCGTCATTGAAAGTACCGGCGGCACAGTACATTATAAACTCCAACAATGACGGAACTACGGGTTCGCATCCCTCTGAAATAAGAAAATCTTCCAGATGATTGTTGGCAAGCGGAGAATATTTCACATATATTTCCCCGACTATGCCGACACGGATTTTCTTCTCACTGCTCAAAGGAATTTCCCCGAAATCGTTTAAAATGTCAGTGCTTATCTTTTCAAGTTTCAGAAAGAATCTGCTTTTCTTCCGGAACATATTTCCTATACGTCTCTGCCACTTGTTGAGGACTTTTTCAGCCTGTCCTTTTTCAAGTTCGTAAGCACGGCACTTGTTGTAACATGTCATAAGTAAATCGCCGTACATTATGGCATAAATCATTTTCAGAAACATTCCGGCAGTAATTTTAAAGGCACTGTCTTTTTCAAGACCGCTGAAATTAAGCGATACCACAGGCACTTGCGGAAAATTTCTGTCAACAGCCTTTCTGAGCAGGTGAATATAATTTGAAGCACGACAGCCGCCGCCGGTCTGCGTAATCATAAGGGCGGTTTTGTCGGGGTCATACTTTCCGCTTTTGAGAGCGTCCATAAACTGTCCTATTACGAGCAGTGCCGGATAGCATGCATCATTATGGACGTTTTTTAGTCCCTCATCGACAACGGAACGGGAATCATTCCGGAGCAGTTCCATATGATAGCCCTCAGCCTCAAAGAGACTTATAATAAGTCTGAAGTGTATCGGAAGCATATCCGGTACAAGTATAGTGTGGGTTTTAATCATATCTTCGGTAAATATAGCAGACATAACGCACCTCCGGTTTATTTATCCATAGCCGCAACAAGACTTCTGAGACGTATTCTTGCCGCACCCAGATTGTTTATTTCGTCAATTTTAAGCTGAGTATATAGTTTTCCGTGACTTTCGAGAATCTTTCTTACTTCGTCACCCGTAACAGCATCTATTCCGCAGCCGAATGACACCAGTTGTATTAACTGCATATCCGGCTGGGTTCTGACGTATTCTGCGGCACGGTACAGTCTTGAATGATAAGTCCATTGGTTGAGTACATCAAGATGGGGAGTTTTTGCAAGTGCCGCCACGCTGTCCTCAGTGATGACAGCCATTCCCAGACTTGTTATAAGTTTATGTATACCGTGATTTATTTCCTTGTCAATGTGATACGGTCTTCCGGCAAGTACTATTATCTTACGTTTTTCAGCACGAGCCTGACGGATAATGTTTTCAGCCTGTAATGCAATGTCACTGTTGTAACGCTCCATAGCCCTGTAAGCCTTGTCGAGAGCGTCCGGAATCCTGCATCTTAAATTGTAGCCTTTCAGACAGCTTTTCAGGACTTTTATTACATTCTTTTTGATGTTTATGTCAATGTACGGGTGAACGAAATTACTGTCATTGAGACGAGGGTTATTTGCAAGAAGCAGCTCCGGATAATACGCAACTACCGGACAATTGAAATGATTATCGCTAAGACCCTCGTCAACATTATAGCTCATACACGGATAGAATATAAAATCAACTTTTTTGTTCAGCAGATTTTCGATATGACCGTGAGTGAGTTTGGCAGGATAGCAGACTGTATCGGACGGAATTGTATGCTGACCGAGATAATACATTCCCCGTGAGCTTTCGTCCGAAACTACTGTACGGAATCCCAGTTCAGTGAATAAAGCGTGCCAGAAAGGCAACTGTTCATAGAATCCCAGCGCAAGCGGAAATCCTACTGTACCTACAGGACGTTTCGGCTGATGCTTTTTTACAGTATTTATAATGCTGGTGTACTTGTATTCATATAAATTTGGAACGGTATTTTTATTTTTGCTGCCTGCACCTTTTTCGCAGCGGTTTCCGGAAATAAGCCGCCGACCTTTACCAAAATTTATGATATTAAGCTGACAGTGTGCCGTACAGCCGCCGCACTGCGCTGAACGTGATGTATAGTTGAAGTTTTCAATATCTGCCTGCGATATAAGGGCGGACTTTCCGGAAACGGCTTTTTCCTTTGCATACAGCGCACATCCGAATGCTCCCATAAGTCCCGAAATCGCCGGACGGATAACATTTCTGCCTATTTCCTTTTCAAAAGACCTTAAAACAGCGTCATTCAGGAAAGTACCGCCTTGTACAACGATATTTTTTCCGAGTTCGTCCGGAGAGTTGGCACGGATAACTTTATATATAGCGTTCTTGATAATGGACATTGACAGTCCGGCGGAAATGTCCTCAACAGTTGCTCCGTCTTTCTGAGCCTGTTTAACGGAACTGTTCATAAATACCGTACAGCGTGAACCAAGGTCAACAGGGTGCTGCGCAAAAAGTCCAAGCTGTGAAAATTCGGAAATATTATACCCGAGAGCCATTGCGAAAGTCTGTATAAACGAACCGCAGCCGGATGAGCAGGCTTCATTTAACATGATGCTGTCAATACTCTTGTTTTTTATACGGAAACACTTTATATCCTGACCGCCTATGTCTATAATGAAATCAACGTCCGGACAGAAATATGAAGCGGCTTTGAAGTGTGCTACAGTTTCGACAATTCCGTAATCTATTGAAAGCCCGGCTTTGATAAGGTCTTCGCCATAGCCCGTGACTGCTGAACCTTTTATATTTATGTCGGGATTCATTTCGGAGTAGATATTTTTTATCTGATTTACGATTTTGTCAAGAGGCTGTCCTAAATTTGACGAATAATGATGATATAATATTCTTCCGTCATCGGTTATAAGGACAAGTTTAGTAGTGGTTGAGCCGGCATCAATTCCCAGATATGCATCACCTTTGTACTTGCGTATGTCCGCATAACCCAAATCATGTTTGCGGTGACGGTCAATGAAGTCATCATACTCTGCCTGAGATGCAAAGAGAGGTTTTCCGGTAACTATGCCGTCGGAAACCTTTGCAGAATTTACTTTTGAAATAATGTTTTCCGCAGTAAAATAGTCTTCGGAAGTAGATGAGTACAGCGAACATCCATAAGCTACAAAAACAGGGGCTTCTTCCGGAAAAACAGCATTTTCTTCATTGAGGTCAAGCGTGCGGACAAATGCTTTTTTAAGACCTTTGAGGAAAAATAACGGTCCTCCTAAAAACAGGACTTTACCTTCAATTGAACGTCCCTGAGCAAGTCCGGAAACAGTCTGGTCAACGACTGCCTGAAAGATACTTGCGGCAATGTCTTCACGCCTTGCGCCCTGATTGAGAAGGGGCTGAATATCGGATTTTGCGAAAACTCCGCAGCGTGAAGCTATCGGATAAATTTTTTGTGAACGCAAAGAGAGTTCATCAAGTTCGTCAGCGGATATGCCTAAAAGCGTTGCCATCTGGTCTATAAAAGCTCCCGTACCGCCCGCACATGAACCGTTCATACGCTGTTCAACTCCGCCTGTAAGGAAAATAATTTTAGCGTCCTCGCCGCCCAGTTCTATAACGGAGTCGGCGTCCGGAAACTTTTTCTTTACTGCAAGGAATGCGGCATGTACTTCCTGCACAAAAGGTATTTCAGCGGAGTCGGCAAGTCCGAGACCTGCCGAACCTGTTATGCATACCGTGAAAACGTCTTCCGGAAAGTCTGCCTGTATAATTTTAAGCTGGTCGGTAACAGTTTCCTTTACTTTGGAAAGATGCCGCTGATATTTTGAATAGATAATATTTCCGTCTGCATCGGTGATAACGGTCTTTACTGTTGTAGAGCCAATGTCTATGCCGAGAGATAATTTTTTAGTCATTTATAAATTCTCCATTTCTCAAATATCCGTTTATTTATAATTATAC
>CAMWRL010000061.1 GCA_947176685.1 uncultured Ruminococcus sp.
TAATATATATCAAAAAACCGGATTTTTTCAGAAAATTTTACAGTTTTTCTGTTTATTCGGTTTATTTTGTTTCAATTTTATACAAATTTTCTTTAAAACCGGATTTCTGTCATAAACTTATTGTCTGTATCCGGTTTTGGTGATATAATAATATTGTTGTGAACTAAAAAATATTATACAGAAGTTAAGGAGAGCAGAATGTTTACAAAAGATATCGGTATAGATTTAGGAACTGCCAATACGCTTGTTTATTTAAGGGGAAAAGGGATAATAATAAGAGAACCGTCAGTTGTGGCAGTCAACACCCATACAGACAAATGCCGTTACGTAGGCAGGGAGGCAAAGGAAATTATCGGCAGAACCCCCGGCTCGATAGTTGCAGTAAGACCGCTGAAAGACGGCGTTATAGCGGATTTCGACATAACAATCACAATGCTTCAGGAGTTTATAAAAAAAGCCCTGAGGAAGACTGTTTTCACGAAAGCCAACGTTATAATATGCGTACCGTCAGGCGTTACCGCCGTTGAAAGGCGTGCCGTCCGTGAAGCCTGCAAAAAAGCCGGAGCAAACAAAAACAATGTACTTATAATTGAAGAACCTATGGCGGCAGCTATCGGAGCAGGACTTCCGACAAACTCACCGTCAGGCAGTATGATTGTTGACATCGGCGGCGGCACAAGTGAAGTTGCTGTAATATCAATGGGCGGTATGGTTGCTTCACGGTCAATAAGATGCGCCGGCGACGAATTTGACAACGCTATCATAAATTACATCAAAAGAAAATATAACCTTCTTATCGGTGAACCTACCGCCGAAAATATGAAACTTGAAATCGGGTCGGCGTTTCCGAATGAAAAAGAATCTTCTATGGAGATAAAAGGAAGAAATTTACTCAACGGACTTCCGGAAAATATAGTTGTCAACTCCGCCGAAATCCGTGATGCTCTTGTTGAACCGCTTTCAAGGGTTGTTGACGCTATAAAGTCCGTACTTGAGGAAACGCCGCCGGAGCTTTCGGCAGACATAATCGAAAACGGTATAACACTTTCGGGAGGCAGTGCCTTGTTAAGAGGTCTCGACCGTCTGATAAACCGTGAAACCGGTATGCCGGTGTACATTGCCGAATACCCTCTCGACTGCGTGGCTGAGGGTATGGGTAAAATCCTTGAAAATATCAGCAAATATCAGGACGCCCTCACCGAAAATGTCCGGTACTACTAAAGGAGGACATTTATGCGTGATTTTTTCAAAAGCAAACGTTTCAAGATTCTGCTTGCCTTTATAGCGTTTCTGGTCGGAATAATGGTCTACTCTGTAACAAAGGGCGGATATTCCATATCGGCAGAGTCAATAATAAATACAGTTTCAAAACCTTTCCGGAGTATTTCCAACGGCATAAGTATGAAAATGGAAGGTTCTCTGGACAAACTCGAAAAGGCTGAGGAAATTTATGATGAAAACCAGTCGCTTAAAGAGGAAGTCCGGAAATTACAGGAACAGCTTACAGAATACAACGCTCTGAAAACTGAGTGTGAAGAACTGCGTATGCTTATCGGAATAAAACAGGCTCATCCCGATATGACTACTTCAAGATTCTGTAAAGTACTGGGATATGTCACAAATGACCCTTTCAAATCGTTTACAATCAACGTTGGGTCAGCGGACGGCATAACACCATATTGTCCCGTTGCAACCGCTGAGGGACTTGTCGGAATAACAATTGAGGTTTCCGAACATGTGACGACCGTCCGGACAATCCTTTCCCCTGACCTTTCTGTTGCGGTAAAGTCAAATTCCTGCGATGACGACACGGGAATAATTGAGGGTTCAGTCAAATCAGCTTCCAACGATATAACCAACCTTATACATCTCCGCACGGACAACACCCTGAAAAAAAATGACATTCTTGTTACTGACGGTTCAAGCGGACTTTTCCCGAAAGGCTACTCGGTCGGCAAGGTCAAAAAGGTAAGTATGGACTCCAACGGACTTTCGGCACGGGCAACGGTAGAACCCTGCGTGGATATAACCAGTCTTGAATCAGTGTTTGTAATAACCGACTTCACCGGCAAAAGGGGGAATGCTGATGATAATTAAACCATCCCGTGAAAAACGCATACTCTATATAAAAACCTCTCTGAGATGGCTGATGTATTATGTGATGATATTTTCAGAATTTATATTTATGGCTTCCGGTACGTGGCGCAAACCTTTAATGCTCATTCCGACTGCACTTTACATTGCTGTAAACAATAATATATATGCTTCTGCTGTAACCGGTGCAATATGCGGATTTCTGATTGATGTGAGCTGCGACAAGCTTTTCGGCTATAACGCCGTTCTGCTGACTGTTTCATGTATGATGATTTCATTGTTGTTTGAATTTTACCTGCGGGACAAATTCGTAAGTTTTTTATTTATTTCTGCCGTTGTTTCGTACATACAGTGCTGGCTTGACTATAAATTCTACTACGAAATATGGAACTACGATAATATCAAAATGCTGTTCACTGAACACACCCTCAAAATATGGGCGTATACTGTAATATCTTCGGTGTTTGTGTACCTTGTGCTGAAAATAATCAACCATTTTCTTATGCCTGAGACGCACTTCACTATCGAGGAAACTATCAGGAATGAACAGCGCTGACAGAAAGGGGCGATTTGTATAAAAACATTATCGGAAACAATCAAATCCATTATAATAGTAATGGTTGTTATTCTTGCCGTGGTGTGGAGTTCAATGAGGCTTATGAAACTACAGGTTGTCGGAGGCGACACTACAGAGGAAATCCAGTCCGATGACGACGCACTTGTTTACCAGAAAGAAGTAAAGGCAACCCGTGGCGAAATAATAGACTTCAACGGAAATCTCCTCGTTACCAATGACGAACGCTTCGACATAGTTTTGCAGAAAGCTTTTTTTCCGGAAGACCTCGCAGAAGGTAATGAAGCTCTTATAAACGTCTATATGGCGTTGCTCGGACACAGCTATAAATTCAGGGAATGTCTTCCCATAACAATGACTGAACCATATGAATTTACAAAAGAAGACGTTTCTGGAGTACGGGAAAAACTTCACCTCAACGTTTATGCTACTCCCGACAACTGCATTGATAAGCTTATTTCAGACTATGAAATTGATGACAGCTACAGTCAGAGGGAAAAGCGTATAATAGCCGGTATGCGTTACGCTATGATTGAAAAGGAGTTTTCCTACAGCAACGACCTTGTGCTTGCAGAAGACGTTGACCCGAATACAATCAAGGAAATGAAAGAACTCAGCAACCTGTATCATGGCATTGAAGCGGTTGAGGTTTCCGAAAGGCGCATAGAACGTGGAGACATTCTGCCGCACGAACTCGGTACAGTAGGACCTATATATGCCGAAGAGTATGATGAACTGCGGGCAAAAGGCTATAAATTAAATGACACTCTCGGCAAAAGCGGAATCGAAAGTGCTATGGAAACAGAACTGCGTGGACAGAACGGCATTGAGGAAATTTCTGTAAAAAACGGTGCTGTTTCAGATGTCAGGACTATCAGCGAAACCAATTCCGGCAGTACCGTGAAACTTACTGTTGACGGTGCGTATCAGCTCAGACTACAGGGAATACTTGATAATTTTCTGGACAACTTCCAGAATATCAACACTAACTGGCATCTTTCCAACGTCCATAAAGGTGCGATTGTGGTACTTGACGCAAAAACCGGTGCTGTCAAAGGTATGGCAACAGCTCCGACCTACAACTTAAAGGACTATGCCATAAATTATGACGACCTGCTTAATGACGAAGACTCTCCGCTTCTCAACCGCTGTACGTATGGACTTTACCGCCCCGGCTCAACTTTCAAAACCGTTACCGCTACTGCCGGTCTGAATGAGGGTATAGTTGATGCAGGTACTTCCCTTTACTGCGGACACTGGTACAATTTTCACGGGTCAACATTCTCCTGTACTGGAACTCACGGCTATATCTCCACAAGACGAGCTATACAGGTTTCGTGCAACTGCTATTTCTATGAAGTCGCAAGCCGTCTGGGAATCGACAACATCACGAAATATTCCCAGCTGTACGGACTTGGCGCACATACCGGAATCGAAACCGGTGACGCCGCCGGATATTTGTGTAATCCTGAGACTTTTGCCGAACGTGGTCAGCCGTGGTATGTAGGTTTTGTAATTCAGGCTGGTATCGGTAACTACGACTGCGGTATGACGCCTTTACAGATGGCTGTTGTCGCAAATACTATCGCCAACCGTGGCGTGCGTTACAAACCATACCTTGTGGACAGTCTTTACAAGTACGGCACGGACGAGCTTATTTACAGGACGCAGCCGACTGTTGCCGAAAAAATAGACCTCACTTATGACTCACTTTATGACTCCATTATCGGCGGTATGATTGACGCTTCAAGAAATATTCCGGTATACAGGTACTCGCTGTCAAATCTTGGTTTTGACGTTGCTATAAAAACAGGTACTCCGCAGACTGACCAGAACGATTTGAGCAAACAGAACTCATTCTTTATAGGATTCGCTCCGGCTGACGACCCTGAAATAGCTTTTGCAGGAGTTATTGAGGGCGGCGAATACTCCAAATATATGATACGTGACATAATACTTGAGTATCAGAAATGTTACGGACTCAACGGTGTCGAACCGACAGCGGTACTTCCGAATGAGGACGGAGAAATCCCCACAACTGTAACGGGTACAGCTACCGGAACGGGTACAGGCACAGGCACGGGAACTTATACCGATACAGGAACATCAACCGGAACAGAGACAGGCACTCACACTGGAAGTCAAACAACGTCTTATGGTACAACAACGGCTTCAGGTACTGCAACCACGACTTCACGTTAAAATAAAAAAATGCCCTCATCAGGAGGGCATACCGGAAAATTTACGTTTAAAAAGACCATAAATGCGGAATACTGCTATTGAGATAAATATTCCGGTAATAACTCCGCACGTATCTATAATGACATCGCCAAACTGACACGAACGTCCCGACACAAAATACTGGTGAAATTCGTCTGAACAAGCGTACAGAAAACCGAATCCGACTGTTGCCAGACTGCCGCAGCTCAGAAGCTTACGTCTTCCGACTACCAACGACACAAGAAATCCAAGCACTGTATATATAGAAAAATGTGCAAGTTTCCGGATAATATGTCCGACTTCTTTCAAAAGTGTTTTCTTTTCCTCAGCGGACATATTATGATAGTCACGCACAAATACTTTCAATACAAACTCTGTGACTCCCCCGCTTCTGTACGCCGATTCTGACGAATTTTCCATAGAAAAACAGAATATCAGAACCATTACCACAACAGTACAGACTATAAATATGTTTCTTTTCATATTCTCCCTCATTTCATCTTGTTGATAACCTTTATTATACTTTTTTTTGCACTCAATGTAAAGACTTTGCGGAAAAATATTATTTTTTCTTGATTTCCGGAAAAATATCTTGTAACTTTCTGCAAAAAATGCTATAATGTAATGTATGAAACGATGGGTTTCTGAATATTACCGATTTTGGAGGCTTCAATGAAAAATATTTTATCAAATGTATGGACAAAAAGAATAACAGCCCTTGTAAGTGCTGCATATGCTTATCTTGTGTGCTGTCTCTGCTACTTTTCAATTTTCTACGATATACATATACAGTCGGGTGTATCGTTGTGCCTGCTCACTACGGGCGTATCAATCATTGCACTTGTCGCAATGCTCTATACCCGTCAGCAGATAATTACACGCATAGCAAGCTTTGTGATACTTCCTGCAATGCTTCCTGTTGTGATACTGTATTTCGGAGAATGGAGTATCATACTTCCGATTATGATTACAGGTGCTTCAATACTGCTGTTTTCAGGTGCAGGCGAAGGCGCAAAAACCGCCTGGGGTACTATAACAATCCTGCTGTATATCTTCGGAGCTTTGGGATATTTCCTGTTTTCGTCATTTTTCATAGCAACTGCCAGAGAAACAGTTATAAAATCCGGCGTATCGCCGTCCGGAAAATACCGCTACTCGGTCGTCAATACTGAGGACAGCTCAAACGGCAGTACAACGGTTTATGTTGAACCCAACTACGCTGACAAGATATACTTCAATCAGGAAAAACCGCTTGTAAAGTTCACTCTCAAAAATATGGAACGTGCCGTTCATATCGAAAGACCTATTGCGGAAAGCATTGACTTACAGTGGGAAACACAGTCCCGTGCGGACATCACAGACGAACTCAACAAGATTTCCGACAAGATAGCATTTACAGTTTCCGATGAGGAACTCGAAAAATTCGGCTATACGTTTGACTCAAAACTCAACATTTCAATGACCGATATTGAAACAGAAGACAAGTTCGCTATCGGAAAAACTGCACATGATGTTGACCCTCTGCCGCTTGACGAACTCAATGATGTACAGCTCGGATATTTCGGCATAGGAAAAGACCTCAACGGATATTATGTACTACAGCCGGACGCTGACCTTTGGGCAAATCACGAAGATACAGTCGGAAACCTCTACTTCAGCGAACTTACAGAAAAGGAAATGAAACAATTCAGCGTTGAAAAAAGCAACACAATATATCTCAATGAACTTGATGACAGTCAGCTTGCCGAACTCGGCGTATCGGAAGAGGGCGATGTAATGATATTCAATGGAAAAGTATGTTTCCGGTTTTACATTGCGGAACTCGGTGACTATTATGATGTTGATTCCAGAAAACTTTCCCTTGACCTTCTCACGTAATAATTATGAACGTCCGGAATATAATCCGGACGTTTTTTAGTAATACAGTGCGTAACCGTCTGCCGTTGACGCTTTTACAAGTTCAATCTGCTGATTTATTATGTCAGGATTTTCAAGCCACTCATTTTCACCCGAAGCTCCTGCCCATACGTCAGTTTTATCAAGCTTGTACGCTCCCAGACCTATAACCAACTTTATATTTTCGTTGGAAACAATACTTTCCCACTCTGCAAGCGTGGGCGCAAAAGGACACGTTTCATTCCGGAATCCGAAATATATCTGTGGTACTATATAATCACAATATCCGTCTTCCGAAGCCCACAGCTTAACGTCTGCGTACTGAGTAGTATAGTCAGCGTTAACATTGCCCTGCGGACTTATTCCGAATGGTATATCATATCTGCTGACCGTATCGTATATTGATTTGACAAGCCGTGTACAGTTCTGAATACGCCACGCCGCAAGGTCATTACTGCCGCTTTCCTCAAACGCCGTACTGTCAAAATATGTTTCAGTAGTCGGGTAGAAATAGTCGTCAATGTGTATACCGTCAACGTCATATCGGGTTATTATTTCCTCGATTCCCGAACATACAAGATTTATGGTTTCATCATATGCGGGATTCAGATACCAGCGGTCATTGAAAATTTCCGCAAAGTGACATTCAGGATTTTCAGCCCACTGTTTTACTATGAAATCTTCCGGCATACTGTACATCTGTTCAACCGTCTGACAGCGCAGCGGATTGACCCAAGCGTGTACCGAAAGTCCCATATCGTGAGCTTCGTCAAGCATTATTTCCAAAGGGTCATAATCTCCGTCAAGGTACACGCCTTTCGGGAAGATGTCCGACTTATAATAAGCGTCTCCGCACGGGCGAACGTGCAGATATATTGTATTGACGTTTTCGGACTGGGCAGACAGGAGTTTTTCACGTACTGCTGTCCGGAAATCATTTTCATTTTTCCCGTACATATAGTCCTCAAAACGCATATACGGAAACCACATACCAATCTGGTTATCGTAATTGACCGGAATATAACTTTCAATATGCAGATGTTCCATTTCCTGTACATATGAAGTCGGCTCTGTTGCCTGCCCGTTACTCGTTTCAGAAGCGCAGGACGTACATACAAGCGTCAGTACTATAAATATTTTTTTCATTGAACTCCTCTTTCTGATACAAACAGCATTACAGATATTATAAACAACGGCAGAAATTCAACGCTGTACAAAAACGTTGCCACAAGCAGTATCGCAGAAAATATGACCTTTCCGACCGTAAGAACGTTATTTACAATACGTTCATAGGGCGTACCGTCCGTAAGCATACACAACGCCGCACCGCCGTCAAGCTGTCTGTACGGCAAAAGATTATATACAGCGGTCGCAAGATTCAGCATACGGAACGTTCCGGAAATATGCCATATTCCCGACAGAAGAAAAACAATCAGATTTGCGGAAGCTCCGGCAAGCATTACGAAAAATTCATAACGTGAATTTTTTTCCGGAGTAATCGAAACTCCCGTACCGCTGAAAACAACAGACCGGACTTTTCCACCTGTAACTCCTATCGCTAAAAGGTGTCCGATTTCGTGAATGACGCATACCAGATAAAAATTCATTATAACATCACTGTTCCGCAGCAGAAAAATCAGGGCGTTGAAAACCAGAAACGAAAATTTTACACTGTATTCAGTGTCCTTTATTCTCAGACTGTTCAAAGCATTTCCGTAATAAGGTCTATCGGATTCGGGAAAATCTCTTTTCCGGAAAACGCCATTTCATTGAGCTTGCGGAAAATTTCACCGCCTATTTCCGGATAAAATGCGTTCAGTCCGAATATCAGTACAGCCGTTATAATACATACAACTGTCTGCATTGCCGGTACGTCATCGGCTTTCCGTTGCGAACGACGGTCATATTTTTCAAGAAGCTCTGCCGTATTGTCTTCACATACCTCTGTGCTGTCTTCAATAACGTCTGTTGTTTTATCTGTTTCCATATTATCACTCCTTTTTCAGATATATATGCACAGCTGTCCGGAAAAATTACAAAAAAACTGCTGTACATCAGTACAGCAGTAAGAATATTTTCAGTTAAGACCGCCTTTGTTGTAGAAGTTATTCTGGATAATCAGCGAACAGCCGCCAAGAAAATTATTTTTTCCGTTAAGCTTGCTGAGTACAACTCTGTCGGCGATTTCGTCACTTACAATACGGGTCATTTCCTTTTTCACATAGTCAAACTGTTTTTCAGTGAAACCGAAATTATGAAGAACTATTTTCTTTGCAAAATGACTGACTGAAAGGTTATTTACAAGAATAGTGTACTTTGCGATAAGTCCGTCAACAACCGTCTTGACCGTTTCTTCGCCCCTCATAAGTGCCATAAAAACGTTGTCAGTATCAATCAGACTCTTGTCGCCCTCCGTAAGCTCATACAGAACGGGGGTTTTTTCTTTGGAATAGATTTCATAAAAAGCGTTAAGCATAGCCGTTCTGGACAGTTCAGCCTTTACCGAACCGTTCGGATAGCCGTCATATGATTTGCCGTTGGGAACTACTATATATTTTTCAATTGTAGAAGTATATGATATATAGTCGCTTGAAAGTTCATTCTTGTTTACTATGGCAAGATTTACCTGATTGCCATTGTATATGAAAGCCTGATTTGTCTGGTAATTTATGGGGGTTCTGAAATCGTTGTTTGCAAGAGCCATAAGACCGACGGCATTTCCGCAATGAATGTCGATATCCAGACCGGACTTTAGTTTGTCAATGAAATTATTGAAATCAAGTATGCCATCTTTATAGAAAATTTTAAGTTTGCCCCACATAGACGGCACAACTCCTACACCCATACCCAGCACTTTATCTTTTGTAAGGCAACTGTTTGTAATCATTTCGTTGCCTGTTCTGATTATGTAGTTGATAATATCCTTGCTGGTAATTCTCTCATCAATTGTCATACTGGACTTGTCAAGTATATCCGAATCAAGATTTGTAAGACCGACAGTTACTTCTTTTTCGTCCACGGTTGCGCCAAGTGCAAAACGACTGTTTTCATTAATATCAATGAGTATTTTTCTTCTGCCCTTCTGAAGTTTTTCAGTATTTACGGGAGCTTCACCAATTTCAATAAGAATCCCTTCTTCAATCATTTCATTGGTAATAATTGTAACGGCTGCACGGGTAATTTCAAGTTCTCCTGCCACATCGACCCTTGAAATAGGTCCAGACTCACGGATTACCCGCAGAATCTGCATTCTGTTGCGTCTTTTCAAATCCAGTTTGCTTATACCTCTTTTTTCCATAGTGATAAACTTCATTCCTTTCGTAATAAAATTAATTGTAAGTATTCAGTCAGTATTGCAG
>CAMWRL010000062.1 GCA_947176685.1 uncultured Ruminococcus sp.
GATTATATTGTAGTAATTGATGACCCTTTTACGAGTTTTGATTCTCAAAGAAAAGCAACAACAATAACGCAATTAAACAGATTAGCAACAAAAGTTAAACAATTCTTTCTTTTTACACACGACTTACATTTCGCCAACGATTTTAATAATTCATACAATGATCAGATTTTAAACCTTAAAATCACACCTTATAATAATGGTAGCATTCTATGTGAACATGATATAAAATTTGAAATGCTAAATGGATTTAACAAAGACTTAATGACCCTTAGGAAGTTCTATTCCAATCCTAAAGAAGATTCGTTATATTTACGTGAAGTAATTAGATGTATAAGACCCTCAATAGAAGGAATATTCAGGATTAAATATTATAATTATGTTAAAGATAACGAATGGCTTGGTGATTTTATCAGTAAAATACGTGATTGTAATGATACTTCTCCATATTTCAAGCTAAAACAATACATAGAGGAAATAGAAGAAATAAATGATTATTGTAAACAATATCATCACAGTAACCCTAACTATATGGATGTTAATATCTCATATATGGAATTAAAGAACTATGTTGGAAGGACACTAAAACTAATAGAAGTTATCTAAACAAACGGCTGCACCGTAAGGCACAGCCGTCCAATCTCAAATATAAATCATACACTCAAATACGATCTCTCTCGCCATACCGATAAAGCAATTTTCAAGACCGTGCATTTTCTCGTCATTGCCACTGAGGACGGCAGTCTGATAGCAACTATCAGTATGCTTCCAGCGCTCTACCTGACGAGTGATAGCTTCACCGACTTTCAGTTCAAGGTCATCAAGGGTATGGTATTCGGTTATGATTTTTAAAGTGTGTTTTATAAATTCGACCATAATATCTCCAACAACCGCTTAATCGCCACACTTCTACAAAAATGTAAAAGTCAAGACCGCATTTGCGTTCATTTTAGTCTTGACTTTTACATTTTTGTAGATATAATGACAAAGGCGGTTGTTGGTGAATTTTGTCTGATTTTAGCATTTACACAGTTTAAAATTAAGACTCTATTATTCAATAATTTTGCCCTCGTTGACGAGCCTGCGAAGCCTGTCGGGGTACTTGCTGTCTGTATAATGAAGATGATACCTGATGTAGTCGGTGTGGTAGGTCTTATGCTCCTCAGTGAGCGTGTCAGCGTTGAAGTGCGTGACGGTCACGGTATTGGTGTCAAGTCTCCACAATGGCACATCCTTCTTTTTCTGAGGGTTGTATACGGTCTGTTTACTCTTATATCTACTCATAGCTCTGTCCTCCTTACTTGATAGGCTTTAACATTTCAAGGACAAGCTGTGCACCTGCTTTGAAGCCCTTGCGGAACTCATTACGGTTGGAGAGATTGTGCAAATCAATATCTGCTGACTGATATTCGTCAATCATATCCTTACAGTCAGGAAAGGTTTTCAGCAATTCTGCTTCTGCATTGACAAGCCTGTCCATAGCAGACTTGTATGCATCATCAACATCTTCGATCTCAGTCAGGTGGAACAGGTCATAGTCGTAAAGTTCATCAAGAATACTTTTGCTCATTGTAATTACCTCCATTATACCGTGCGGTGGCTACTCTCAAAGCGCTCACCACACTTATCAAATTTGATACAGAGATATGCATAGTGTAGGTCAACTGTGGTCAACTTCTGGACAACAAAGTTACGGAAAGATATGAAATGCGACTTCAAAATAGAATAAGTATATTTCCTGTAACCTTGAATAATGCCGATTTTACGGCAATTTTAATACAATGTCTTAAAAAGAATAAAAGTTACGAAAACCGAATGGTATAACTCAAAGAGATAATTTTATCCCTATCGGGACTATACAAAAAATACCCCATGCAGAACTATTCTGCATGGGGTTTCTTATTTTTAATAATCATAGACTATTCCATGAAAAAGAAAAACTTTTTAATTAAGAAAAAAATAAGAAAAAAATAAATAAAAATTTCTTGAAAATAAAAACAAAGTATGTTATAATGTCATCTGTACTAAAAGTAATAGTATTGATAAAATTTTCATTCAGTTTATTCAGGAAAGGAGTTCCCAATATAATATGGAACAGATAAAAAAGAAAAAAAAGAAACGAAAACTATTTATAATTGTTATAATTGCCTTGATTTTAGGTATCGGAACAGTTTCAATTATAAAGCATACCAGAAATATTTCAGAATCATTACAGAATCTTTCGGCAAATGCAGTTGAAATCGCTGAAATTGAATATCGTGATATTTCAAATCATATAAACGTTTCAGGAAACGT
Organism: uncultured Ruminococcus sp.; assembly: GCA_947176685.1. Classification (GTDB taxonomy): domain Bacteria; phylum Bacillota; class Clostridia; order Oscillospirales; family Ruminococcaceae; genus Ruminococcus. Next base: position 2,293 of record CAMWRL010000062.1, read on the forward strand.
TGAAAGCGAAAACCTTGTCAAGATTACAAGCAAGCTTACCGCCAGAGTGTCAACCATTAATGTAGAGCTGGGAAGTCAGGTAAAGGAAGGCGATATACTTTGTGTGTTCGACAGCTCCGAATTACAACAGCAATATGACAGTTTACTTGAAACACAAAACAATTTACAGAATCAGAATGACCATACACACAAAATCAATGAACGCAATCTGGAAAATGCAAAACGTGATAAAGAAATCAGTCTTGAACAGGCTCAGCGTACAATTGATGAAGCAATTTCTGCACAAGAAAAAGCTTATCAGAAAGAAAACACTTTAGCAAACGAGCTTAACAGTGAAATCGTCCGCCGCGGCGATGCTAAAAACGTTATAGATACAACCGATGACCCGCAGAAATATGAGGAAGCATCACGGATTTTTCAGGACGCCGAAATGAAAATACAGACAAAAGAAACTTCACTGGAAGCAATCCGTGAACAACTCAGCACCTATGATAACGCTGTCCAATCCGCTTATGACGCCTACAATGCCACAGAACGCAGTGCAAATCTGACAATCCAGAACTATCAGGATATTTTAGATTCAGAACAGTTTCAGAAAGACAACGGTTCTAAAACAGAACTTGAAAAGCTTGCTGACTCAATTGAGGAATGTACCGTGAAAGCTCCCAAAAGCGGAGTAATCACTTCCCTGAATATTGCCGAGGGAAGTATTCCCACTACAGACGCTATTATGACTATTGAAGATATGGATTCCCTGAAAATCAAAGTACAAATCAGTGAAGCGGATATTTTAAATATACGGACGGGTATGCCTGCAATTGTCAAAACCTCCGCAACGGGCGACAAAGAATTTTCTGCTACAGTAAGCCGTGTGGTTAATATTTATAACAATGCGTCGCAGGGTATGGCTCAGACTGAAATATCAGCAGGCAGTTACTCTGCCGAAATAACCATTGATGATGATAAATCCGGACTGCTAATCGGCATGAACGCAAAAGTAAAAATTATTCTTGATGAGAAAAAGAACGTTTTAGCCGTGCCTTATGACGCTGTTGTTACGGACGATGACGGAAACAGTTACATATTATTGGCTGTAAAAGAAAGCGACAGCGTTACAAAAGCAAAATCCGTTTCAGTTGAAACGGGAATGGAAGGTACTTATTATACAGAAATTATTTCTTCTGAAATCAAAGAGGGCGATAATGTAATAACAAATCCTCAAAACTATCAGAACGGTGATATACTGCCTGTCACTTATTCCGGTACCGAACGTAGAAACGGAGCTGACATAAATGAGTAGGACAGTGATTTCAATGAAAAATATAATCAAACGTTACTATATCGGAAAACCTAACGAATTACAGATTCTGAACGGTATTTCGCTTGACGTTCACGAGGGAGAGTTTGTTTCGATTGTCGGACAGTCCGGCTCAGGCAAGAGTACTCTTATGAATATAATCGGAGCTTTGGACAGACCGACAGAGGGAAGTTATTTATTGAATGGTATTGACATCAGTACGCTGGACGACGCTGAACTCAGCCGTATCAGAAATCAGGAAATCGGATTTGTATTCCAGACGTTCAACTTAATCTCCAGAACAGACGCCGTCAGAAACGTTGAAATGCCTATGATGTATGCAGGAGTTCCAAGAAAACAGCGTCTGAAACGAGCTATGGAACTATTGGAAATCGTTGGTATGTCTGACCGTGCCAGTCATCAGCCGAATGAACTTTCCGGCGGGCAGAAACAGCGTATTGCAATTGCAAGAGCTATGGCAAACAAGCCCTCTATTCTTCTTGCAGACGAACCGACAGGAGCTTTGGACTCCAGAACCGGCAGAATGATTATGGATTTGTTTCACAAGCTGCACAAAGAAGAAGGCACAACTATTGTACTGATTACGCACAGTCCGGAGCTTGCAGAGGAAACACAGCGTATTGTTACAATCAGTGACGGAAGTATTATTGCAGATACGGGGGTCAGGGATAATGCAGTTTCTTGAAAATATCCGTCTTGCATTTACGTCTGTCCTTGCAAACAAAATGCGGGCGCTGCTTACAATGCTCGGAATCATTATCGGCATAAGTGCAGTTATTACAATCACAACAATCGGTTCGTCCATTCAGAAAACGCTTACCAATACTTTTAATTCTCTTGGTTCAGCGAACTATTTTGATGTTTATTCGCAGATTAATTATGAGTACGTTGAGGACGTATACAGCTTTACATATAAAGAGGAAGATATGCTTTCACGTGAAATGCTCAACGAACTGGTGGAGACATATCCGGATTATTTCAGTCTGGATTTGACGGACGGTTTTGGTTCGTCAGAATTACGCAACTGGAAAGACCAGTCCGTGAAAGTCGCAGTCACCGGAATTATCGGCAATGTGAATAACTCCGGACTGAAACTCTTAGCCGGCAGGGATATAAATTATCAGGATAATATCAACCATAAACATACAATAGTTGTATCTGACCTGTTTGTTTCACAATATTTTCCGCCTGATACAAATCCCCTCGGACAAACAATCACACTGGAACTTGAAAAAACAGGACAGACAGAAGATTTTGTTATTGTAGGTGTATTTGAGCTGCCATCACTATATAGTAAATACGCCTACGAGCCGGGTATGAAAGATATTGACAAAGTAACTTTTGTATATGTGCCGCTTGATACTATGAATAATCTGCTTCATCAGGAAAACAGCTACTATGGATATGCGGACATTTATTATAATACTGACTATGATATTGATATGCTCCAGAATATATTGCAGGAATTTTTCACAGAACAGTATGAAAAGGCTGAAAAGCCTTATATGACTGTTTATATTGAAAATATGCAGAAACAGATGGGTATGATTAATTCTGTCATAAGCGTTATTACTATTGCAATTTCTGTTATTGCGGCTATTTCGCTTATTGTCGGCGGCGTAGGCGTTATGAACATTATGCTTGTGAGTATTACGGAACGTACAAAGGAAATCGGTATAAGAAAGGCTCTCGGAGCGCAGAACTCATCTATCCGTATGCAGTTTGTCATTGAAGCGATTCTTATATGTTTGATTGGCGGAATAATAGGTATTATTATCGGTCTGCTTAACGGTCTTTCAATCGGTCTTATTGCAAAAACAGCTATAACAAATATATATCCGGAATATGCGGATTTATTCACAATTACTATACAGCCGTCTGTGCCGGCAATTATTATTTCTGTTGCATTCTCTGTTATGACGGGAGTATTTTTTGGTTACTATCCGGCAAACAAGGCGGCTAAAATGAATCCTATTGACGCATTGCGTTATGACTGAACAACAGATAAATCCGTATCATACACCCCCATGCAGAACTATTCTGCATGGGGGTTTTTGATATTGTGTTAAAATAACATCATCTGTCCGCCAAACGCATCCGGTAATGACTGAATCTGCGACTTTTCCTGTAAAACGGGTCTGTCTGAAATTTCAGCATAAACAGGTTTCTGACCTCTGGTAAATATCCAGCAATGTCCTACAGGCATATAAAGTATTTTTTCCAGCGGCTTGTTACAGCGTACACTTATGGATTTGGCTGTATCAATGTCGTTGCTTCCCATATAAATGTAAGTGTCACAATTAGAAATAATAGTTGTATCTTCTCCCCTGCCGCCTTTCATTAACTGCGATTCGACTTGCAGAATCAGTGAAACAGATATATTTCTGGAACGTATTGTTGATATAATTGAATTAAGATTATAGATGTTTGTTGTTGCGCCGTAGTCGTCAAGGAAGAATCTTACCGGAATCGGCAGACGACCTTCCGGACAACTATCCGCATATCTTATAAAAGCACTCATTTTCTGAGGAAAGAATAAATTTACAAGTCCGTCCATTGACCTGTCGCAATCGCTCTGAAGAACGAATATAATAGTTTTTTGCTGTGCAGCTCCGGCAAAGTCAAAGTCATTGCCGGACATCATTTTTTCAATTTCCTTTGTGCTGTAGTTGGAGAACTTCGCCGCAAGAGTACTGCGGATAGTATCATATGTCCTGTCGGGAGCCTGATTAACATTCTTGAACTGCTCACATTCCCAACTATCCGGATTCTTTTCATAAAGTTCTTGAAAACGGTCGTATAGTCCGGACACTTTTGAATCTTTGCATCTTTCGCCGTTCTTAATAACCTTGCGTTCACAATGTTCTCCTTCATTGATCAACTGCAATATTCCGCTGAAATTAAAAGGCTGGTACTTTGTTTCAATCATCAGGGATATAATGGCACATATGAAACGTAAGTTCGACAGAAAAAATCAGTCAAGCAGGCATAAAAAGCCCTCTTGAATATTACAATCAGAACAGACAGAGGGCTTTTTAGGCAGAAAAGAGTAAGCAGCCAGAGCAGAAATCAGATTGACAATGAAATTGGTGACACTGCGATGTCTGGAATGCTCTATATCGCAGATGTTTTTCAGAAAATCATTTACTGATTCGATTACAGCACGTTTTCGGAGCATCAGACTGTCGTATAAATCCATCAGCTTGTTTTTCATATTTTTCTTTGCTCTGGTAACAAGTGTAATATCTTTTTTCAGAAGCTTTTCAAACAGTTTCTGGGAAATATAGCCTCTGTCAGCAAACAGTTTCCCGAATATTTCTTTAGTCAGTGAATCCATCACAGCTTCGTTTCTGTCATCCACATTGCCCGAAGTAAGGCAGAAAGACAGAATCTCACCTTCATCGTTGATAATCAGATGCAGTTTGAAACCATAGAACCAGCCCATGGAACTTTTACCTGTTTTCGCATATTCACTGAAAACACGATGACTATGTATTCTGTGGTTATCGCATACTTTTAAAGGAGTGGAATCAACAAAAGATATTCCTGAACACTTGCCAGAACGTGCCTTTATAGTGTATAATATAAGAGGAACAAGTGCAAATTTCATAATTTCTACAAACCGGTTGTAACTTACAATATTAGGAAAATCTTTTCTCTGGTGTACTATTACATGTTTTGTATAATACCATTTAAATGTCTTATATCCGGACAGATGATACATGATAAGTATTGTCATAATTTCACTCAATGACATTCTTGTTCTGGGTACAACCTCTTCCTTATCCATCAACAATTTGTTTCTGCAATACTCCTCGTATGCCTTGCAAAAATCATCTGTATCGCAAAAAATTGCTATTTGTTCCATAAAAAAACCGCCTTTCTGCTGTTTTGAGTTTGTCGTTATTCTCATTATAACAGATTTTGGCGGTTTTTTCTACCTTTTTTCATCGAACTCACGTTATGAAAATCATTGTCATTCTGTCCCAATACGGGTCAGCATTACGACAGTTTTTTGAAATTTCGTCATAGACAATTGCGTTTGCTATTTTCAGAATATCCTGCGTGGTACGGACTTCTTCAAGCGGATTCCAGTGCATAGAGTTTTCAGGATTCTGAAAATCAGCTTTCAGTACGTCATAACCTTTGCTTTTGAAGTAGTCCGCATACTTGCGGTAAAGAGTGCCTTTGGGGTCGGAAACAACATAATTGCCTTTGGCTGCCAACAGATTGGGTTCTACAAAACCCGTGCTTTTACCGCAGCCGCTTGTACACACAAGCAGAATATTGTTATTCAGTCGTGTAACCCTGTCGTCCAGCGAACGTGATACACCTTTTGCAAGGACAAACTCCCTTTTTCTGAACTCTTTTTCAGCATTTTCATCAATATACATAAAAGTCCTCCTCAGTAAATGTTTCCGATTTCATCGCATATCCCGAAAGCAACAGCTTCTTCTGCGTTCATAACATTGTCGCAAGCCGTTGCAAGATTAATTTCCTCAACGGTTTTTCCGGTAGCTTCAGCAAGAATATTGTTGATTACGGACTTTGTTTCAAGAATGGACTGTGCAGTTTTTTCGATTGTTGTCGCTGAACCCCCGAAACCGTTCATTATAAGAGGTTCATGTATCATTACCTTTGAGTGCGGAAGAATAAACCTCCTGCCTTTCTGACCGCCTGCCAGCAGAACTGCCGCCATACTTGCCGCCATACCCGTGTATATTATGTTGAGTTTGTGCGGATATGACTGTATAACGTCATACATCACAAGCCTTGCATTGACTTCACCGCCGTTGCAGCTTAGGTATATGCTGACTTCCTTTTCTTCTGCTTTCAAGTACTTCATAACTGAAACAAACTGTACAGCAATTTCCGCTGTAATTGGTTCTGTAAGAAACAACACACCGTCCGCTGTATGCAATGCATTCAGGTTATGCTCTTTGCTTCCGTTTGAACCCTCAATAAGAATTGTTTTTGGTAAACTCATATTTTTCTCCTTTTCTGTAAGTTATATGCGTTATCTCTAACGTGATTACAGTATACCAGAAACATTATAAAAAGCCAATGGTGAAAATGACCACTTTTTTACAAAAAAATATCACCGTCATTTTCTGACGGTGATATTTTTATTATAGTTCCGGTTCGGACTTGTCTTTATATAACTTCTTATACTCAGGATTAAATATGTCCTCATAATCATTCAATGCTTTAAAATGTTTTTCTGTTTTGATATAATACGTAATCAGTTCATAATCAAGCTCATATATCGGAAAAAACTTGGTCTTATTATCGGAGTTCCGTATTGTGGCGGATGGATATTTATGCTGTATGACTTTTTCAGTTACCGCAAGGAAAAGAAACAAATCAAAGCCATATCAGAAACGTCCGGAATGTAATCCACAAATCAAAAAGAAAGGTTGTTTATTATGAAAGTTAATCTGAAATCCATACTTTCAGGAATTATGTCAGTGTGTATGCTTGCCGCTGCAACAGCCTGCGGCGAAAAGAAAAGCATTGATGATATGACAGAAAAAGACATTGAAAATGCATTTAACGAACTTGACAAACAGAACAAAAAAGATTCCGGTAAAAAATCAGAAGAAAACCAAGTCCAGAAAATAGACCCGTTTGAAAATCTGAAAGTAAGCTTTACAGGAACATTTCCGGAGAGTAAAATTACATATACCGGAGGAAATTCGTATGCCGATTACAGTGCTGACGTTACAAGCGGAATGAAAAACGGCGACGTTGTTACTGTAACGGCAGGGCTTGACCCTTATTATGAAAATAAATACGAACTTACAGAAACAACAAAAGAATATACAGTAGACGGACTGTCAGCATATGCAATGACCCTTGACGAGATTCCGGAAGATATGAAAACAAAAATGATAAAACAGACAGATGACAGTATTCTTGCATACACTGCCGGCTGGAGAGAGGAAAATTCCCTGAACAGTTCCGAAATGATAGGTTATTATAGTCAATCCACTTTACAAAAGAACGAAAAAGTGATATAATAAAAATATGAGTAAAAGTAAAGATTTAAGAGAAGCAGCAGT
>CAMWRL010000063.1 GCA_947176685.1 uncultured Ruminococcus sp.
CGTTACATAAGAAATCACATTACCCGAAAATAAAAAGACTTTCTATTGACAATGTAACGGCTTTGATGTATAATTATTACTAAGATAAATCGGATTTGTAGGAGATGAGTTTTATGAATAGCACTGAACAATTCATGGTACTTGATGAAACATATTTACCTCAAATGGCAGAATTATATAAAAATGCGTTTGAACAAGAACCTTGGAATGATAACTGGAGTAATGAGGAGCAATTGAAAGAATATATAAAAGAAATATCATGTTCTTTTAATTCACTTAATTTTGGGCTTTTTATTAACGATAAGTTATCTGCTGTGTCAATCGGAATGATTCGTCATTGGTGGGAAGGAACAAACTATAATATTGAAGAATTTTGTGTTTATCCTGACCTTCAAAGTCAAGGTGTGGGGTCACGTTTTATGAAAATGATTGAAACAGATGTACTAAAGCGTGGACTGGCAGGTATCTTTCTACAAACAGACAGTGATAAGCCATCATATAAATTCTATCAGAAAAACGGATTCAGCGAGCTTGATTCTCATGTAAGTTTTTACAAACGTGTGAACAAACAGCACCCCAATAGTATCACTGGACTAATGAACGATTAACTGCAAATTCTGATTTATGCGAATAATTAAAATAAGCCCGAAAGCAGGTGAAAATATGGGGCTGGATTTATTCATTGAAGCAAAAATTACTGAAAAGAAAACCGGTCGTGTTATCAGCATGGACTATGATTTTTCTGAAGATAATTATATTGAAATATGTTACTGGTGTTCATGGAGCTTTGAATATATACGGGACGGTCTTATTGAAATTGCAAACAAGTATTCCGGAAATAAATATACAAACAAAGATTTTGAAATACCGCTTCCGGAAAATGCATTACATGAAATATACGGATATTTGCTGGAAAACTCATTCGTTCCGGAAAACGAATACAAATGGTCTGACAGTATGTCACGGGAAATATCAAATGTTGAAAATGCCTGTAAACTCCGGCATTTTATATGGGGACTGGAATGTATAAGACATGATAATCCTGTTTTTGTTCTAAATGAAATTGAAAAGTATATTCCCGACGAAAACGACTGGAAAAATCTTAAAGCAAACCCACTGGACTTTGAATGGGATTTCAGAATAGCTAATTCATACTGAAAATTTCCGTCTTTGCGGACAGGGGAATTTTATTATACCAAGAAAAATAAAAAACTCTTTTCAGGACTGCAAAAATTGAAATACTTCTTGACACGCAACACCAAAAGTTATATAATAAAATTATATGCTTAACTTATATTTTTGCTGTAATTCCGGCAGATTGGAGTATTTTTATGGAATATCTTGAAAACAGGGAGCTTTCATGGCTGAAATTCAACAAGCGTGTACTTGAAGAAGCTTCCGACAGTAACAACCCGTTACTTGAAAGACTTTCATTTTCAGCTATATATCAAAGCAATCTGGACGAATTTTTTATGGTTCGTGTAGGCTCTATAACAGATGACGAAAAGTCCGGCAATACAAAAAAAGACAAAAAGTCAGGTATGAACGCTTCACAACAGCTTGACGCAATATTTACTGCTGTAAGACGTTTACAGCCGTCCGCAGAGGACTCCTACAGGAAAACTATGTCCGAACTTTCGGCATACGGTTTTGAACACGTAAATTTCAGTACCGCTACAAAGGAAGAACAGACTTTTCTTGAACTGTATTTCAAGCGTGAAATAAAACCTTTTATTTCCGGACTTGTTGTCAACAGTTCACTGCCGTTTCCGTTCCTGAAAAACAAGGAGTTATATGCAGTAGTACAGCTTAACGCAAAAAAAGGCATATCAATCGGCATAGTACCTATAAACAACGACCACAGCGAAAGGGTTATCCCTCTGGGCAATGGCGGCAGACGTTTTATTCTGGAAGAAGAAGTCGTTCTGCATTTTGCACACCTTATGTTCAAAGGCTATAAGGTTCTTGACAGGGCAGTAATAAGAGTTACAAGAAACGCCGATATTATGGTTTCCGGAAAGGGTGCTGACTTCCGTGACAGAATGGAGGAGCTTGTCGCAAAAAGAAAAAAGCTTGCTCCTGTAAGACTGGAAATTTCTGACGACTTCAGCCGTGAAGCCCTTGATTACATATGCAAAAAACTGAAAATCAAAAATGTCCGTGTATTTACATCAAGAATACCGCTTGATATGTCGTATCTGTTTCAGCTTCAGGAACTTGACGACCGTCCGGAACTGCATTATATACACCGTTCGTCCAGAAAGCCCGCCGCACTTGCTGACAACCGTTCTGTATTCTCTCAGGTAAAGTCAAAAGATATGCTTCTGAGTTATCCGTTTGAATCAATGAACCAGTCCTTTATAAGACTTTTGCAGGAGTGCGCAGTTGACCAGAAAGTAACTTCAATAAAAATAACCCTCTATCGTCTTGCAAGGGGCAGCAAAGTTATTGATGCGCTCTGTACCGCCGCCGAAAACGGTAAGGACGTACTTGTTATGATTGAACTCCGTGCGAGGTTTGACGAAGCAAATAATATTGAATGGTCAAAAGTACTACAGAAAGCCGGAGTAAAAGTAATTTACGGACCTAAAGATTACAAGGCACATTCAAAGCTTCTGCTTATAAAAAGAAAGTCTACTGGCGGTAACTTCGACTATCTGACCCAGATTGGCACGGGAAATTATAATGAAAAGACTTCCACGTTATATACAGACCTTATGCTCCTTACTTGTGACAGGGAAATCGCTCAGGATGCTGAAATGGTTTTCGATTGTCTGCAAAACGGCACTTTCGTTGAAGAAACAAATAAATTACTTGTTGCGCCCCTCTGTCTGCGTAACAAGATTCTTGCAATGATGGACGAACAGATTGATATTTCCCGAAAAGGCGGACAAGGATATATCGGCGCAAAAATCAATGCCCTTTGTGATGGTACAATTATGAAAAAGCTTGTTGAAGCTTCGCAGGCAGGCGTGAAAATCGAACTTGTTGTAAGGGGAATATGCTGTCTTATCCCGAACGTTGACGGCTTTACGGAAAACATAACCGTCCGCAGTATAGTCGGACGTTTTCTTGAACACAGCAGAATATATATATTCGGCAGTGAGCATACGGAACAGAAAATATATATCGGTTCAGCGGACTATATGTCAAGAAATACCATACGCCGTGTTGAAGTTGCGACTCCGGTTGAAAACGACAAACTCAAAAGACGTTTATGGGAAATGTTCCGTATACTTATGAACGATAACGTAAAAGCCCGTATTATGATGAGTGACGGAACATATTTACATGTTGTGCCGAAAGAGGGAGAATCTGTTATCAATTCTCAGGAATTTTTTTATGAACAGGCTTACAAAAACCTTGAAAACAAGCAGAACCGACAGGAACAACTGCGGAAAAACCGTGAATCCGCTGTAAAGAAAGGTTCAGGAAAAACAAAAAAACACGTAAAAAAATCTGACAAGATATAACAGAATATGAAACAGTATTCACATTTGTATCTTGTCACAAACAATTCTGAATTTATCTGAAACGGCTTTTGACAGACTATGTAAAAATAGTCTCTGAAAGTAAATTTATCAGTTCAAAATATTAACTGTCGCTATAAAATCTATGGATTTTTTTGTCGAAAGTTAATGTTTAGGACTGATATTTTTTGGTTTTTTGTTAAATCGGCAGAATAATATGCTCATCCGAAAAATGCCGCCTAAGATTTCTGTTCACATATCGGAAATAGTGTGCTATAATGGTCGTATCATATGAAAAGAGCTTATAAACTATGCATAATAATGTTGAAAAAAAGCTGAGTCAGGCGTTGCTTAAATTTGGCATTTCGCCAAGTATTAAAGGCTACCACTACATCAGCGAAGCTGTCAGGATTGTTCTCAACAGTCAGGAAATTACTATCAGTTTCTCCAAGGAGCTTTATCCGGAAATAGCTGCTTTGTTCAATGTTACAGCAATGTCCGTAGAGCGTTCTATCAGAAATGCTATACATACCGGATACGTTCATTGTGATGTGGAATTTGCTCATAGTGTTTTCCATAATACTCTCCATAGCTATTCTGACATTCCTACAAACACGATTTTCATTATCACACTTGCACAATGGATTAAATTTCAATAAAACTTTATTGTCTGCGATTCAGGCTACAGCGAATATATGTCCGTCACCGGCGTACAGGCGTATTCGACAAAAATACAGATTTAAAAAGTCCAAATTTGGCTTATATATCAATTGATTTTACGGAAAAAATGGAATATAATAGTTATTGTGACAAAAACATCCGTAAAGGGCAATTTATATAAAGGAATGGTATTTTTTTATGGCTAATAAAGTGGTAAAGTTCGGCGGAAGCAGTCTGGCTGACGCTGACCAGTTCAGAAAAGTTGCAGACATCATAAAAAGTGACGCAAAAAGAAAATTTGTAGTGCCGTCTGCTCCGGGAAAGAGATTTTCGGACGATATAAAAATTACTGATATGCTTTACAAGTGCTGCGAACTCGCCGGCAGCGGTATGGATTTCTCCGAAGATTTCCAGACCATAAAAGACCGCTACAACGGTATTATTTCAGAACTTGGCATTGATATGTCACTTGAAAGCGAGTTTGAAACTATCGTCAGCGAACTGAAAGCCCGTCCGGCTAAGGACTTCGCCGCAAGCCGTGGCGAGTATCTCAACGGCAAGGTTCTTGCGGCATATCTGGGATTTAATTTCGTTGATGCGGCTGACGTTATTATTTTCGATACAAAGGGTATGTTGCTTCTTGACGATACTGTAAAGGCTGTCCGCAAAACTCTGAAAAACCTTGACAATGCTGTAATTCCTGGATTCTACGGACGTACAACGGCAGGTTATATAAAGACTTTTTCAAGAGGCGGCTCGGACGTTACCGGTTCGATTATCGCAATCGCCGTAAGAGCTGAAATTTATGAAAACTGGACAGATGTTTCCGGTTTCCTTGTTGCAGACCCCAGAATAGTTGACAATCCCGATGTTATTGAAGTGATTACTTACCGTGAACTCCGTGAACTTGCATATATGGGAGCTTCCGTACTCCACGAGGACGCTATTTTTCCGGTACGTTCGGCAGGCATTCCGATTAATATCAGAAATACCAACCGTCCGCAGGACGCAGGTACTATGATTGTTTCGGACGACTTTGATTTCAGCCGTGAAAGTCTTAACCATACAATCACCGGAATTGCAGGACGTAAAGGTTTCAGCACAATCAACATAGAAAAGGCTATGATGAACAGTGAAACAGGTTTCGGAATGAAAGTTCTGAAAGTACTTTTTGAGAATGGTATTTCATTTGAACATATGCCGTCCGGTATCGACACAATGAGTATAACAGTTGACAGTGCTAAACTTAATCCGGTACGTGATAAGGTTATAGCAGAAATCCGTAAGGAAGTTTCCCCCGACCACATCGAAATCGAAGACGGTATAGCACTTCTGGCAATAGTCGGCAGACGTATGAAAAACACAAGAGGTACTGTTGCAAGAATCTTTGCGGCAATGGCTCACGCCCGTATCAATGTCAAGATGATTGACCAGGGGTCGAGCGAACTTAATGTTATTATCGGCGTAAGCGAACACGACCTCGCTGAGGCTATCAGACGTATATATGATATGTTCATCAATTCAGAAAAAGTATAACAAAATCCCCTGTCCGTAAAAAGACAGGGGATTTTATTATATAAAACTTACATTCTTGCTATGATTTTGATGTTTACTGTTCTTCAGAATAGTCATCAACATCTTCTTCGTCATCATTGTCGTCTGTTTTCTGGACGAGTTCCTGTTCAGCAACAGCACCCTTTGACTTTATAATCTGGACGTTATTTTTCTTTGAGGGTTTGTCAGATTCTTCCGACAGAAGTCCCTGTTTTTTTCTGTCCTTTTCGTTCTGGAGTGCTATAAGAATTTCGTTATTCTTTTTGTCGTAGAGATAGAATACAACCATAATTCCTATACCGAGAATCAGTGTAAACATACCCAGATTGAATCCGGGAGGAGTATATTTCATAGTGATAGTATGCTGACCGGCAGGAAGCTTGAGACCGATTGTGGATTCAAGCGCAATTACTTTTCCTGATTCGGCTTCGGTATTGTTATGATAACTGATTTTTCCCGTTTCTTCGTTCTTGATTTCGGTTATGAGGTCATTGGCTTTTTTGCCGTCAATTTTCAAAGTCCAGCCCTTTTCATACGGAATTGTTGTAAACAGCATTTGTCCCTCATTGATGTTTACAGTACCTTCGAGGTATCTGTCGTTGGACTTGTCCGTATTTACTTCAAACTGATTCTGTTTAAGCAGTTCAATATCGGCGTGGAATGCGTCATAATCGAGATTATAAAGCTGTAAACCGCCGTTTGCCTTGAACATGAAATGTTCATTCTGACCTACATATACAGAACTGCCTTCGGTTTTTGTGATAGTGAAACGTACTTCAAGTTCAGTGCCGGCAGGGTAAGAGCCAAGACGTACAATCGGTCTGATATGGTCTTTGAGGTAGTTTCCGTATTCCTGATGGTTGTAGTAATTGCCGTTTTCGTCCTTGTCCTTTGAAACCCATATATTAACGCCCTTATAGAAGTCGCTGTCTATATGCATATATACAGGACCGTCATACTGAGTAGTGATATGCATATTTACAACAGGGTCAACGGCATTCGGGAGAGCGTCATAAGCGTGATGAGATTTGCTTTCTACAACGTTTCCTTTTTCGTCAGTCGGAGTATACATACTATGACGTACCTGATTCGGGTCAAATACTGAATCGCCCTCATAGGCTTCGGGTTCAAGACGCTTGTAATATTCCTTGAAACCGTTTATTAAAATTACTTCCTTGTTGTCTTGTATTACTGTTTCAAACTCTGTATTTCCCGTGAGCGTACTGAGGAAAATATTCATACTGTTAAACTGGTTGTCGTTACCGAGATGACCGAGTTTAAGAATATCGCTGCTTGCGGCATAAGCTATTGCGAGTGCGTCCTTGTTTTCGTAAACGTCAAGGGTTACTTCATTGCCGTTGTTGTTTTTGTAGGAAGATTCAAAAGCTTTTTCGTAATACGGGTCAAGCAGTGAACGGTTTCCGGAATTTCTGTTGGGGTCATCAACGATATACTTGATGCCGAGAAGCGAATCCGCAACAACGTTGTTGCCCTTGTACTGGGTTTCGTAACTTTGCGTGAAGTATCCGAGAGCGTCAGCAAAACTAATTGCTTTGGCGTTCATTACCGAGCTTGAATGGGAAATACCCTTTAAACCATAAGCGAGGTTATCGTTAACACATCTCTGGTAAGTCTTTTCCGAACGGTAGAAACCACTGTCATATGCTTCAATGTCTTTTACAACGTCGGGTGCGGACATAATTTCAGTATAGGTTGACTTGTCGGAGTATGCAACTTCTTTATTGATTTTCTTGAAAGTATCATATGCGTTGTAACCTGCTTCAAAGAATACCACACAGGCTACAGCAATAGTCATTGCATTTCTTGCCTTTTGTTTTTTGGCGTGACTGTAGAAATAAACATAAATCAGATATACAGCCGCAAGCATTACGCCGAATACAAGTGTACCCAGCCATATTTCCTCGTGGGACTTGCTGTGGAAAGTCTCGGTTGTCTTGTAAGGTACTGTTGCAACATACTTGTATTTGTCCTCATTGTAATTGTATTTTGGCATACGTTCGTTGAAAAACGCCACAAGTACCGCTATTCCGGTAAAAGTACCGGCAACGCTTCCGACAGAAAGCTTGTAGCCGTCAAGGTTGGAGAAGATTTCAGCAGCCATTGAGACAAACACGAATGAAAGCAGGAATGAATATCTGTAAGGCAGCCAGTTAGGGTCCTGACCTCCGTGCCACAACATATTTATAGGCTTTACATACATACTTAAAACCATTATGAAGGTCACAAGTCCGTAACCTATTTTGCGGTTTGTCTTGACCTTTTTGTTCATAAAGAAAAGCGGAAGAAGTACAAAAGTAAGCACACCGCAGTAAATTTCCGGTCTGCCGTACAGTCTTGAGCCTTCGTCAACGTTTACTGAATAGTACTGGTTGGGGAGAAGTGTTGGGATAAGTTCAAGTAATTCAAACATCGTCCTGTAACTGAAGTCTGGTTGAGAGAAGTTGAATTTACCGTTTGAAAGACCATTGTAAACAGGCAGTATCATAAATATACTGCACATGAGAACGACAATTGTCGCAAGAGCCATTCTGCAAAAAGTCTTGAAATACTCTCCGGCATCCTTGAATTTTCTCTTTGTGCCGAAGAAAAGGTAATAGAAGAAGTAAATAGCCACGAAAATTGCAATCATGTAACCGATATAAAATTCAGCCACAAACATTACTGCAAGCGGAATGATATAGTTAAGTTTTCTGCCGTCATCTATGAGGTATTCAACGCCTAAAATAATAAGAGGCAGGAAAACAGGACCGTCAATCCACATAGGGTCGATAAGCTGTATTGCTACATAACTCATCATTGCGTACATCGTGGAGAATAATATTGACTGCATGGGTTTTACGTTTTTGGACTTCTGCGCATAGATACAGAAAGTCAGACCAGCCGCACCGACTTTGCACAACTGCATAATCATCATTGCTTCAAGAATCATGCTTCTTGGCATAAGAATGACAATCAACGTAAAGGGACTTGCGAGGTAGTAACCAGTAATACCCATAAATTCACCGGAGAGGTTACGACTCCAGTTATAGAATACGCTTCCGTCACCCCAGAAAGCGTCACGGAAAGCTTCAAAGTAATAGATATACTGTCCGTTGAGGTCTAACGCAAGTACGGAGCGTTCATTGAAAGGGTATATGCCGAAAAAGGCATATGCAACAAGAGTAAGCAGAGCAGGGATTAAAAATGCCGCAGCATAATAAAGTGGTTTGTACTTTACCTGAGTTTTTGCGGCAATAATATCCGATGCTGTAATTGGCGGCTTCTGCTTGGAGCCGATAGCTTTGGATTTTGCCAAGGTATTTGTTCCTCCTTTTTTTTCAGGGTAACGGCAGAAAAGCCATAATCCCCGATTATATCATAACCATTATACTATAAATTCCGTCAGATTGCAAGCAAATTAAAGAAATTTTCACACAACGGGAATCAGTTTATAACGGGTCAGTATTTAGACGTCTGAAAAGTCCGTAACTCTCAGTATTTTGCAAAATAATTATCTGTTGTAAGAAACAACCATATTGTTTATTTATTTTTGAATTTGTGGGATTCCTCCACCATATTTTCCAATCTTCCGATTATTCTGTCCTGTTCTTTTTCTGAAAGCATACGGAACAGATTCATCATAGTTGTTTCGTTATCATTCATAAATTCGATTTCATTTGATGATGCAGTTTCTTTGCCATACACCAAGTAATCCAAAGAAACATTAAAAAATTTTGCTATTTCGATTAGATATTTTCTATACGACTTGCTCTTTCCTGATTTCCATTCTGAAAAAGCTGCACTTTTTAAGCCTAAATAATCAGTCAATTCTTTCTGTTCCCTGCCTGCTAACAAAAGCAATATTCTGTCTATAATCTCCAAAATTAACACTCTCCCTTTGTTTAAAAT
>CAMWRL010000064.1 GCA_947176685.1 uncultured Ruminococcus sp.
ATATATACCTATGTTCATTTCGGAAGATTCTCAATAACGGGTTCTTTTGTGTTGCGTTTGAAAAGCACGAATTTAGAACCGATAACCTGTACAACGTCCGAATCCGTAGCGGCGGCAATCGCTTCGGCGGCTTCACGGGCAGTATATCCGGAGTTTTCCAAAACACGCAGTTTTATCAGTTCACGCTTGCGGAGTGCTTCACCGATGTCCCTGCACATAGTCTCCGTAACTCCGCCCTTTCCTACTTGAAATATAGTGTCATAAGACGCCGCAATACCTCTTAGGTACGCTCTTTGTTTGCTTGTAAGCATAAATCATTCACCTTTCTTTTTTTCAAGATATTCATACAGTTTTTTTAGAGCTTCCGCCCTGTGGCTGATTCTGTTCTTTTCGTTTGATGTCATTTCAGCAAGGGTCTTTCCGTCTCTTTCAAACACGGGGTCATATCCGAAGCCGTTAGTACCTTTAGCTTCACGGGAAATACTGCCGTAACATCTGCCCGTCATAAACTCAGTATTTATGCCGTCCACAAAGGCTATACAGCATTCAAAATATGCACTTCTTTCTGAAATGTCTTTCATTTCGTCAAGGAGCTTTGCGCACTCCTGACCCTCCGGAGCATACCTTGCCGAATATACGGACGGTCTGCCGTCAAGAGCGTCAACGCAAAGTCCGCTGTCGTCTGCGATTACCGGAGCTTTCACGGCATTATATACCGCCTGAGCTTTTATAATGGCGTTTTCTGCAAAAGTCGTGCCGTTTTCAACGGGCTGAACGTCTGCTCCGGCTTCCTGCTGGGAGATTACCTCTATTCCAAGCGGCGACAGAATTTCACGCACTTCACGGAGTTTATTTTTATTGTTGGTTGCCATAACCAATCTGTCAATCATCATTTTTATCCTTCTTTCCGAAAAGCTTACTGAAGAATCCACGTTTTTTAGGTTTAACCTGTTCTTCTTCCTGTTCCGGCTCTTCCTCGTTTTCAGGTTCTGGTTCTTCTTCCGGTTCGGGTTCGTCTTCTGTTTCTTCGGGTTCAAATTCCTCAACAATATATTCTTCGGGTTCTTCTTCCGATATTACTTCTTCGGGTTTGTCCTCTGCAACTGTTTCATCTGCTTCGGGTTCTTCTGCCGGAGTTTCCTCCGCAATTGCAAATCTGCTGAAAAATCTCTGTTTTCTGTCAGCCTTTTCTTTTTCCAGAACCTGTATTTCTTCGTCAACAGGTTCTTCCGGTTCATCTGTTGTTTCTTCTTCCTCAACGGATTCTTCCGGTTCTTCTGTTATTTCTTTTTCCTCAGCTGTTCCGGATTCTTCCTCAATTTCTTCCTGTTCTTCCCTGCCGCCGAAAATCTTACTGAAGAATCCCTGTTTTTTAGTTTCTTCGGGTTCTTCCTCAACGGGTTCTTCTGTTATTTCCTCCTCAGCTTCTTCTTCAACGACTTCTTCCGATTCTTCAGCCTCCGTACTGCTGAACAGTGCCGTTACAAAGACCCTGCTGTCAAACGGCTGTAAATCATCAATTTTTTCGCCCACACCGATAAGCTTTACCGGTATGCCCAGCTCGTTCTTAATCGAAATAACTATACCGCCCTTTGCAGTACCGTCAAGCTTTGTGAGGACTATTCCGGTAATGCTTGCAGTTTCGCCGAAAAGTTTAGCCTGATTAACGGCGTTCTGACCTGTTGTGGCATCAAGGACAAGCAGTACTTCCCGTGAACTGTCCGGAGCTTTCTTGTCAATAATGCGGTTGATTTTTGCGAGTTCTTCCATAAGGTGCTTTTTATTGTGAAGTCTTCCGGCAGTATCGATTATAACAACGTCACATCCTCTTGCCTGAGCAGCGTCAAGAGCGTCATAAACAACTGCTCCGGGGTCTGAACCCTCTGCGTGTTTCACGATGTCAACGCCTGCCCTTTCAGTCCACACTTGCAACTGGTCTATCGCCGCCGCACGGAAAGTATCGGCTGCCGCAACAAGAACTTTCTTGTTTTCCTGTTTGAACTGGTGGCACAATTTACCGATAGTAGTAGTTTTTCCGGCACCGTTTACGCCGATAACCATTATTACTGCCGGTGAAACCGTCAAATCAAGTCCGGTATCGTCACCCATAATTTCACCTATTATTTCCTGAATAAGTTCCATAATCATTTTTGGGTCAGTAATGCCACGTTCTTTTATTTTTTTGCGCAGGCGGTCGCAGATTTCTTCTGACGTTTCCACGCCTATGTCGCTCATAATCATAGTTTCTTCAAGCTGGTCAAAAAGTTCCTCGTCTATGACCGTGAAAGAGTTAAGTATTTTCTGTAGTCTGCCCAGAAAAAAATCCTTTGTTTTTCTGAGACCCTCTGCAATTTTCTGAATAATTCCCATTGTATACCTCCGATACTTTTAGTTTCACTGAACGTCTGCTATATCTTCCTGAAAATCAACCTGTTCCATTTTAAGCAGTTTGGAAATTCCGTCTTCCTGCATAGTCACCCCGTAAAGCACATTAGCTTCTTCCATAGCACTACGGCGGTGGGTAACAAGTACAAACTGCGTTGTATCGGTGAAATTCCTGAGATACTGAGCATATTTGCGGACGTTTACCTCATCAAGAGCCGCATCAATTTCGTCCAGAATACAGAACGGTGCGGGACGGAGTTTCAGTATTGCGAAATATACCGCAATTGCTACAAAAGACTGTTCGCCGCCGGAAAGCGAAATAAGATTCCTGATAACCTTTCCGGGAGGAGCGACTGTTATTTCAATTCCGGAAGTAAGAACGTTTTCGGGTTCAGTGAGGACAAGTTCAGCTTTTCCGCCGCCGAAAAGCTCCGTAAAAATGCTCCTGAAATTCTCGTTTATTATCCCGAAGCTTTCAATAAAAATGCGTTTCATTTCCTCGGTAAGACCAGAAATTATATTTTCAAGTTCAGTTTTTGATTTGCGGATATCCTCAATCTGTCCCGACATAAAACTGTATCTTTCTGAAACTTCCCTGTACTCGTCTATTGCGTCAACGCTTACACTGCCGAGAGACCTTATTTTTGCCTTGATTTCACTGAGCTGTCGCTGTGCCGTCAGCATATCATCAATTTTTTCAGCCATACCGACAGCTTCCGAACGTGTCAGTTCATAGACTTCAAGAAGCTGTTTTATAATATTGTCCGAATCACGCCTTGTATTTTCAAGACGTTCTTCAAGTCTGGTTATTTCCCCTGAAAAACGTTCTTTTTCAGCGTTGGTCTTTTTAAGACTGCGCTGTATTTCATTGACAATCCTGTTTTGTTCGGTATGCATTGACTGATACTGTTTTATCTGTTTAAGATACGTTTCAGTATTGTCGCTGAGACTGTCAAGCTTTTTCCGTATGTCTTCCGCTTCCGACTTCTTTTCCAGTGCCGTGCGTTTCAGATTTTCTATATTTTCAAGCAGAGTCTTTTTATTTTTTTCGAGGTCGTCAAGGTTTCCGGAAATTCTTGAAATATCCCCGTTCTTTGACTGTATGTCCTTTGAAATTTCAGTATGGCGGATTTTCAGTGCGGACAGCTCTCCGGAAAGTTCGGTTATATTGCGGCTTAAAGTTTCACGTTTCTGCTGTTCCAGTGCAATGTCACTCTCGGCAGTCTGAATTTCTTCCGCAAGTCCGGCGAGCAGATTTTCATATTTTTCAATGTCCTGTTTTGCCGAAAGTATTTTATTTTCCGCTTCCCCGACAAGCCTTGCAGTATTACGGTTTTGTGCAGTCATCTGCTCCGAAAGCGTTTTCAGACCGGAGATTTCCGCTGTCAGTTTTACAGTTTCGTTTTTGAAAGACATCAGCGAAGACTTTATATTTCCGGTATCTTTCAGAAGCCTTTCAGTTTCAGTCCGCAAGGTGTCTGTTTTTTCACGGAGAACGTCACGTTCAGCCGAAAGTCTTTCAATATCGCTGTCAAGGACGTTTATTTCATTTTTTCGGGTAATTATGCCGCTTATTTTCTGGACTGAACCGCCCGTAAACGAACCGCCCGAATTTATAATCTGACCGTCCGTTGTGACAATACGGAAACGATAGCCGTATCTTTTTGCAATTTCTGTTGCAAAGTCGATATTTTCGGCAATAACGGTACGTCCCGACAGTGATGACACTATACCAGAAAATTTTCTGTCACAACTGATTATTTCGCTTGCAACTGCTATGAATCCCCTGCATTTTTCAAGTCCCTGCTCATTGAGTTCACGACCTCTTACGGACGTTACCGGTAAAAATGTTGCTCGTCCTGCCCGCTGTTTTTTAAGGAAATCAATACACTGTTTTGCGGAGTTTTCGTTTTCGACAATGACATTCTGCATTGCTCCGCCTAAAACGGTTTCTATAGCAACGGCGTACTCCGGAGCAACGGTTATATTTTGTGCAACAGTTCCGTATACACCCTGTATTCCTGCTCTTAGAATGGTTTTTACGCTTCCGGTGAAGCCCTCCATATTATTTTCCATTTCGTGCAGAATACGGCTTCTCTGTTGTCTGTCCCTGATTTCGTATCTGAGATGTTCGAGGTCTTTGGCGGATTCTTTATATTCATTGTTTACTGCATTATAAAGCTTTTCACTTTCAGGAAGTCTCTTTTCAAGTTCAGCGGACTGTTGGCGAATTTTTTCAAGCTCCGTTTCTGACTGCCGGATTTTTTCGGCATAGTCCTCAATCTTCCCACCATACTCAGAACTGCTTTCACGGAGCTGAGCAAGATGTGCCGTTTCTTCAGATATAACCTTTTTGGCTGTATCTTCCGAAAACCTGTATTCACTCTGTTTTATATACAGACTGTTCAGATATGCCGAAGATTTACCGGAATTTTCTTTAAGACGTAAATTCTCTTGTTCAGCCTGCCGGAGCTTTTCTTCTGTAACGTCTGTTTCATTTATTATTCCTGCACGTTCACTTTCAAGAACGCTGATATTTTCAATAATATTCTCACGCTGTACTATAAGTGACTGCTTTGTATTTTCGTTTTCGGAAATGCTCTTTTCCGCCGCAATAACAGCCGATTCAGAGTGCTTTATATCGTTTTCCAGAACCGCTATTCCGGACTTCATTTCAGAAGCCGTCTGTTCTTCCGAAAGCATTTTACGGCGGATTTCGTCAGACTTTATTGTACATTCCTGCATCTGCCTGTAACCGTTTTCAAGTTTCTGCTCCTGCTGTCTTATGTCGTTTTCGATATTTTCGTATTCCGTCCGGCTTACAAGAATTTTTTCCTCAAGCTGTCCGGAAATCTTCTTCATATCGTCAAGGCGGCTGACCCATACCGAAATTTCAAGTTTTTTCTTTTCCTCCGCAAGTGCAAGGTACTTTTCGGCTTTCTGGGACTGTATTCTCAACGGTTCGATTCTGCCGCCAAGTTCTGAAATAATATCCGTCAGTCTGACAAGATTTTCCTGTGCAGACGCAAGTTTTCTTTCTGCTTCGGTTTTCCTGTACCGGAACTTTGAAATACCTGCGGCTTCCTCAAAAATGTCACGGCGTTCACTGCTTTTTGCGCCGACTATTTCTGCGATACGTCCCTGACCGATAATTGAGTAACCGTCACGACCGAGACCCGTGTCCATAAAAAGCTCGTTTACATCTTTCAGGCGCACGGACTTACCATTGATAATGTACTCGCTGTCACCGCTTCGGTAAAGCTTTCGGGTAACGGCTACTTCCTCACCCATATCGGCAAGTGTTCCATCGGAGTTGTCAATATTCAGGGTTACAGCCGCAAACCCCATTGGTTTACGTGCAACAGTACCGGAAAAAATAACATCTTCCATTTTGTTGCCCCTGAGAGTTTTTGTGGACTGTTCGCCAAGCACCCAGCGTACCGAATCACCGATATTACTTTTTCCGCTGCCGTTAGGTCCTACAACTGCTGTAAGACCTTTATCAAAAGTAAGGCTTATTTTGTCCGGAAAAGACTTGAAGCCCTGTATTTCAAGTGATTTAAGGTACAAATCGTTTCACCTCCCCGACTTCGCAGACCGGAATACTACTGTCCCCGACAAATTTAACCTCAAAACCGCATTTACTGAAATACTCAGTATTTGACCGTTTATGACCGACCGCCTTACTTATACATGACGGATTTACGGCAACTTTATATATATTGTTTTCGGGTTTATGATATTTAATAAATTCTTCTGTTTTCTGCCTGTAAATCAGACTTTCACACAACTCACGGAATGCAGGATGATAAAATCCCCCGACCATATCTTTTTCCACAAACTCGCTTGCGTGAAGTCCGCATTTTATTACTTTTATTCCCACGCCCTCAAAAAGTTCAAGTGCCGCTGAACATATTTCCAGTACCTCATTAAACTCTAACGGTTTGTATTCGCCGGATTCAAGGAGTTCAGCAAGACGGGTATTTTTAAGTATCACAACCGGATAAATCCTTACCGTATCAGGGCGGATTTCAATAATATCAGAAACTGTTTCAATTTCATTTGCTCCGGTACTTCCGTAAAGTCCGACCATCATCTGCAAACCGAGTTCAAAACCGTACTCACGTATCAGACGGCTTGCACGGAAAACGTCTTCTGCTGTATGTCCCCTGTCGTTGAGCCGGAGTACATCATCATTCATTGACTGCGAACCGAGTTCAATTGACGTAACGTTGTAATGTTTCAGAATTTCAAGCACCTGACCGTCTATGCAGTCCGGACGGGTTGAAATCCGTATACCGTGAAACTTTCCCTTGCCGACAAACTGTACGGCGGTTTCCAGCAACTCCAACATATAGTCACGGGGAATAGCTGTGAAACTTCCGCCGAAAAAAGCTATTTCGGCATTTTCCGGAGAGCGTATTTCAGCAAGAGCCTTTTGGCATATCTGAAAAACCTCGTCAGCCGTCGGGGACTTCTGCGCACCGCTGATTGTGTGCTGATTGCAGAAGCTGCACTTATTTGGACAACCGTTGTGCGGTATGAAAATTGAAATATTACTGTGTTTCATAGCCCATAAGTTCCAGTGCTTCTTTTGCCGCAAGCTGTTCGGCTTCTTTTTTGCTTCGACCCTTGCCACTGCCGATTACCTGAGAATTAAGGCATACTTCCACAACAAAGCGTTTGTTATGGTCAGGACCTTCCTCGCCTATCAGGACGTACTCAACTTTTTCTTCGGGATTTTTCTGGACTATCTCCTGTAAGACCGTCTTGAAATCACTGAAAGCGGGTTTCTTCGGGTGCTGAATGTCTTCCGGCATAAAGTGCAGAATATGTTTTGCGGCTGGTTCAATACCGCCGTCAAGGTATATTGCGGCTATTACCGCCTCGAAAGCGTCCGCAAGAATTGACGGTCTTTCACGACCTCCGGTATTTTCTTCGCCCTTGCCCAGAAACAGAAACTCGCCAAGATGAATCTGTTTGGCGAATACGTGCAGTGACTTTTCGCATACCAGCGAAGCACGTACTCTTGTAAGTTCGCCCTCTGCTACATTGAGGTTTTTGTACAGATAGTCCGAAACTACTATTGACAGCACGCTGTCCCCCAGAAACTCCAGACGTTCATTGCAGCCTGCCGGATTTTTGCGTTCATTTGCGTATGATGAATGTGTCAATGCCTGATGTATCAGTTTTTTGTCACTGAACGTATAACCGATAATTTTTTCCAGTTTTTCAATTCTGTCCACTGTTTTCCAACTCCTTTGAAACTTTCGCCACATGAGCAGCATATTTTTCTATTACGCCGGAAACGTCCGTTTCAACGCATTTTTTCGCCTGTCTGACCGCATTGAAAAAAGCTGTGCCGTCAGAACTTCCGTGAGCCTTGATAACGGGTTTTTTCACTCCGAGCAGCGCCGAACCGCCGACTTCCTTGTAATCCATCTGCTTTTTGAACTGTTTCAGCTTGCCGAGTGAAAAGACTGCACCGACTTTTCCGATACCCGAAAAAATCCACTTCATTTTTTTAGCAAAGAAAGAACCCATTCCCTCATAGAGTTTAAGAGCGATATTTCCCGTAAAGCCGTCTGTAACAACAACCTGTACTTCACCTTTGGGCATATCACGGGCTTCAATGTTTCCGACAAAATTAAGTCCGGATATTTCCAGCATCTTATATGCTTCAATTTCAAGCTCTCTGCCTTTTGTTTCTTCTGCGCCTATGTTGAGCAATGCAACTTTAGGTTTTTTCATTCCCAGAACCTTTTCAGCATAGGCACTTCCCATAACAGCAAACTGCACAAGCATTTCCGGACGGCATTCGGTATTTGCTCCGGCGTCAGCAAGTACAAAACTACCCTTGTCAGCAGGCAGGACAGGCGCAGGTGCGATACGTTTTATGCCCTTGATACGCTTGACTATGAAAGTAGCTCCCATAACAAGTGCGCCGGTGCTTCCGGCTGAAACAAATGCATCACCTTTTTCGTCCGCAAGTAACTGAAGTCCTACTGCCATTGAGGTGTTTTTTCCGGATTTGATTATTTCCTTTGGTTCTTCGTGAATGTCGAAAACGTCCGGAGTATGTACTATTTCCATACCGTCAAGACTTATTTCGTTTTTCTTTGCGCAGGAACGTATTTTCTTTTCGTTTCCCGTAAGTATTATATTAACTTTGAGTTCAGCAACTGCCCTCTGACAGCCTTTCAGTACCTCAAGCGGTGCATTATCTCCGCCGAATGCGTCAACTATAATTTTCATAAACCAACCCTTTCCAACTCGCTTTTAAGCGAATCAACTGCACGTTCTGCATAAACGCCGTATTTTTGTTTTTTGTCCCTGATTCTCACGCCGATGTCAGGAAGTATCCCCATATTTGCGCCCATAGGCTGAAATTTTCCGGAATTATAGGGGTCACTTATATATGCCGTCAAAGCTCCGGTCATTGTGTCAGCCGGAAGTTTAAGCGGTTCAAGATTCTTTAATCTTCTTGCGGCGGAGATTCCGGCAATCAGACCGCTTGCCGCCGATTCCATATAACCCTCAACGCCTGTTATCTGTCCGGCAAAGTATATATCCGGATTTTTCCTCATTGAAAAATCAGCGCTCAGCAACTCCGGACTGTTTATAAAAGTATTCCTGTGCATAACTCCGTAACGCATAAATTCAGCATTTTCAAGACCTGTTATCATTGAAAACACCCTTTTCTGTTCACCGAATTTAAGATTAGTCTGGAATCCCACCAGATTAAATAATGTACCTTCACGGTTTTCTTTCCTCAACTGCACTACCGCATACGGACGTTTACCTGTTCTTGCGTCCGTAATGCCGACGGGCTTCATAGGTCCGAAACGCATTGTATCAACGCCCCGTGAAGCCAATACTTCAATCGGCATACAGCCCTCGTATACGCTGAAAGGGTGTGTTTCAAAGTCTTTTAACTGAACCTTTTCCGCTGAAACCAGTGCTTCATAAAATGCAATGTATTCTTCCTTATTCATAGGACAGTTTATATAATCAGCGTCGCCCCTGTCGTACCGTGAAGCATAGAAAACTTTATCCATATCAAGACTGTCCGCTGTAACACTGTCTCTTTTACACAGCTCCGAGCCCACGAGACCGTACTAGAGCTCGTATGCCGACTTCTG
>CAMWRL010000065.1 GCA_947176685.1 uncultured Ruminococcus sp.
ATTATAAAATTTGCAATTAAATTTTTTCGGAAAATTTCAGCAAATCAACATAAATTTCCGAATACTGTGTTTCAAAAAACAGCGAATTTACGCCAAAAAACAGTTTATGTAAATTATTATTCCTCATTTTTGGTTATTCATACAAAATTTTAGTATAAAAATTGTGCATTTTTACTTTAAGGATAATCAAAGACCCTTTGAAGCCTGTAAACAGACAAATTCTTCTGCCAGCGCTTCGGCTTCCGCATAAGACGACAGTTGATAACAACGCCCACGGAATTTAGCAGAACCATAATAACCATTCATATACCACGCAGCGTTCTTGCGGGCTTCGTGCATGGCGAGTTCTTCGGTTTTTTCGCTAATACTTATTATAAGCCGGATATGTTCAAGCATAACACGCATTTTTTCAGAAACGTCCGGCGGTGTATATTCTCTGCCGTTTAAACGGGCTTCAATTTCGCTGAAAATAAACGGATTGCCGTAAGTTCCCCTGCCAATCATCACAAGGTCACATCCGGTTTTTTCGTACATCTCAACGCATGATTCAGCGTCCGCCACATCGCCGTTGCCGATTACCGGAATTTTTACAGCATTCTTCACATCACGGATAACATTCCAGTCGGCTTCACCGCTGTAAAACTGGTCACGGGTTCTGCCGTGTACCGCAATTGCAGACGCTCCGGAGCTTTCAAGAGCTTTTGCCATTTCAACGGCGTTTATATGTCCGCTGTCCCAGCCGGAACGGATTTTTACAGTTACAGGAACGTTTCCGGCGGATTTCACTGCTGATTCTGTGATTGCGGCGGCAAGTCCCACATCTTTCATAAGTGCCGAACCTGCTCCGGTGCTGACTACTTTCGGAACGGGACAGCCCATATTTATGTCAATGATGTCCGGACTGTACTGCAATACTATTTTAACGGCTTCTGCCATAAAATCGGGTTCACTGCCGAAAAGCTGTACTGCCATAGGTCTTTCGGAGTCCGTGACCGTACATAATTCAGCGGTTTTGCGGTCGCTGTAACATATGCCCTTGGCGGAAACCATTTCGCTTACAAGATATGACGCACCGTATTTTTTACACATAAGTCTGTATGCACGGTCTGCCACGCCTGCCATTGGCGCAAGTACAGCGGTTTTCTTTATAGATACGTTACCGATATTTAAAGTCATTCTGTCTGCCCGTCTTTCTTGCGGAATACAAAAACCTTACTGATTACATAATTTGCCACAAATATAATCACCTGACTCAAAAATGTAATAACGGTTTTATTAAGGTGCATTTTTTTGCAGAAAATTGCAAATATAGCCCATTCCATAATAAGCGTGGCAACCCTTCCGCCATAGAATGCGAAAAAAGCTTTCCAAAATTCTTCCTTTGTTTTGGTTTCACTCTTGAAAACATACTTCTTGTTTGTAAAAAACGCAAACGTAACTGCCAGTATCCATGATATTGC
Source organism: uncultured Ruminococcus sp. (assembly GCA_947176685.1). Classification (GTDB taxonomy): domain Bacteria; phylum Bacillota; class Clostridia; order Oscillospirales; family Ruminococcaceae; genus Ruminococcus. The sequence continues at coordinate 1,461 of CAMWRL010000065.1, forward strand.
TACACCTGCATCAGTTTCCCAATTAGGTTCACCCGGAACTATTGCAAAAAACATCAGCTTTGATACAATTGAGATAACAGTTGTCAGTCCTCCGAAAAGCAGATACATCCATTTTTCCTCATACTTATAGTATATGTCCTGCAAAGGCTTCGGCAAAACCGAAACAACAGCTTTTATTAATTTTTCCATATGTTTTCATAATCCTTTCTGTTTTGATGACTATATTATAATAACAGCTATCCGGAATTTTTTCAAGTCTTTTCAGAAAATTTTCATAATTAATTTATATAACGTGCGATTCCGGATATTATGAAAAATTATGTGCATAATATAAACAGATTTTTTATTTGCAGAGGTGAAAATTTTGCATCAACAGAATTATAAGGAATTATCAATCATTCCCGACCTTAAACTGAATATCAAAAAAATCAAGGAAATTTCCGGCGGTTCGTCTGATGTAATGATAAATGAGTTTATAACCGGAAGTATTCATTGTGCCTTGATATGCTGCGAAGGTATGCTGTCAACGTCCACGATAACTGAGCTTATTCTTGAGCCGATTGTCGGCATTGACGCTAAAAAGGATTCCCACGAACTTTTCCATTATATCCAGAACTTTCTGTTACTGTCAACAGACCGCCCCGTTGCTACAGAATATGACAGCCTTTTCCGTCTGATAAACTCAGGATTTGCGGTGCTTGTCGCTGACGGCATTAACAAGGCTCTTGCATTCGGAGTACAGGGCTATGCCGTCCGGAGTATCTCAGAGCCGTCCGGTGAAGGCAATATTATGGGTTCGCATGAGGGTTTTGTGGAGGTTATACGTACAAATATGTCCCTTATACGCCGGAGACTGAAAACTCCTGAACTTGTTATGGAACTCTTTGTAAAGGGCGAAAAAAGCCGTACAGATTTGTGCCTGTGCTACATGAAAGACCGTGTGCCGTCCGATTTACTGGAGCGCATTCACAAGTCACTGGATAAAATAAAACTGGAAACTATTCTTTCTACCGGCTATATAAGACCATTCGTTGAAAGCGAAAACTTTGAACTTTTCAGTTCAACCGGAACTACTGAACGTCCGGACGTTCTCTGCTCAAAGCTCATTGAAGGACGGGTTGCACTGCTGATTGACGGAGTACCCTTTGCAATAGTTATACCGAAACTTTTCTGCGAAAGTTTCCAAACCCTTGACGACTACTCTTTCAAACCATACTATTCTACTTTCATACGCTGGATTAAATATTTCGGATTTCTTATTTCGGTACTGCTTCCGGCAGTGTACGCCGCAATAGTTATATATCACCCTGAACTTTTAAACAGTACAATGCTTATGCTACTTGTTGAAGCAGAACAGAATGCCCCGTTGTCGATACTCACGGAATCGCTTTTTGTGCTGCTTATGTACGAAATTATCAGAGAAGCCGGAATCCGTTTACCTAAACCAGTAGGCGGTGCGGTAAGCGTTGTAAGCGGTTTGATTATCGGCGATGCGGCTGTTGATTCCGGACTTATAAGCACTCCACTGCTGACAATGACCGCACTTGCTGTAATAAGCGGTTTTGTCGTTCCGGAACTCAACAGCACTATGACTGTTTTAAGATTTTCGTTTCTTATTGCAGGCGGAATATTCGGACTTTTCGGAGTCAGCATTCTTGCCTGTGCCGTACTCGTGAATATATGTTCAACGGAAGACTACGGTTTTCCATATACAGCTCCGCTGTCGCCTTTCAAGCCCGCAGGTCTGGACGATACCGCTATAAGAGCGACTTTCCCGAAAATGCAGTCACGGAATTTCACTGTAGAGGAGTACCACGAATAAATGACTAAAATCACTAAAAATCAGCTTGCGGCAATGCTCATTATAACCGATACTTTCGCACTGTTCTGCTTTCGGGGACAGATTTCATTTATAACTGTACTGGGCTTTGCTGTCGGAACAGCAATACAATTTATAATGTCGCTTCCCCTCGTGAGATTTTGCAGTAAGGGAGATTCTATATCAAACTCCGGAAAAATCGTACAGTCAATATATTTGATATATCTGCTTATGTGGGGCGGAATGCTGTTTTCTATGCTGTGGAGGGCTTCGGACGTTATATACATTCCCTATGAAAACACAAGCGGCATATGGGGAAAACTCCTGATTGCCGGAATGATTGCACTTGTATGTCTGTATTCGTCCTCAGCAGGTATCAAAGCTCTTTCACGGTCGTCTGTAATAGCAATGTCCGCCGGAGTTGTCTGCCTGCTGATAGTTGCCGTAAGTGCGGCGTTCGGCTCGGACTGGAATAATATTATTACTACAAAGACTTACGACAGCTTTATGACAGAAATCACAAGAGGTTTTTTCCTTAGCGGCGGTCTGGGAAGTCTTGCGGTATTCCTGAGTTATGCAAAGGGCAGTCCCCTGAAAAATATATTATATTACTTTGCCGGAAAAATAATACTCACTGTTATTGTAATGCTTTCTTCAATACTTGTTGCAGGCGGTATCATGAAAATAACAGAATTTCCCATAGTGACTGCCGCACAATTATCACAGCCGTTTTCAGTGCAGAGGATTGATTCATTGTTTCTGATAATATTTGCGGTGTTTGCGGTATTTTCAATAGCCGTCCAGAGCCTTGCGTCAACGGAACTGCTTATAAAAATTTTTCCGGATTTCAGGAATCTGCGGACAACCTCTGTACTTGTTGTAATGATTGGTGCGGCATTTATGTTTTCCGGTGAAAACAACAGTTTTATAAATATAATTGCCATAGGAGTTATTTTATTCCTGCTACCGATGATTATGTTAATGAAAAGAGGTTCAAAGAAATGACTAACAAAATCATACTTCTGGGAATGCTTATATTATTTACGTTTACGGGCTGCGAATCTAACGGGCGTGTACACGATAAAAATTATCTCCGTGCGGTTTCCGTAAGCGGAGACAACGAAAAAATCGTTACTTTTACTTTTTTCACGAAAGACGGAAAATATATTACAACATCAGGAAAAGACCTTACAGAAGCCAAGGAACTTGCCGAACTCCGCACCGGAAAGAAAATTATTACGGGTTACACTGAAATGATTGTGCTTGACGGTAGCAACAGCGTTGATATACTGGAGTTTATGCTTCACAAATGGAAAGTCTCACCGTCATGTATAATAGCGTATTCCGAAGATGGCGATGTTTTTGACAGCAGTGTTGAAAAACTTACGGGGTCAGTCAACAACGCCATCAGTCAGGGAAAAGCTCCGGAATGTGATATAATCACCGTTATGAGCAGACTTTTAGGGGAAAATCAGTCCGCACAGGTTGCCGGAATATCCTCTGACGGAATAATTTCCGTACACACGATAAATTAAGTTTGCTATTTCCGTTACAATGTGATATAATATAAAGTATCATATTACTAAGGAGAATGAATTATGAAACTTCTCGCCATAGACGGAAACAGCATTCTGCACCGTGCATTCTACGGAATAAAGCTGCTTTCCAATAAGGACGGCACGCCGACCAATGCCGTTTTCGGATTTATGAACATCTACCTCAAAAACCTTAACGTTGTAAATCCTGATGCTGTAGCGGTTGCTTTTGACAGAAGCGAACCGACTTTCAGACACAAAGCAGTATCCTCCTATAAGGCAAACAGGCACGGTATGCCCGATGACCTCGCCCCCCAACTGCCGATTATAAAAAAATTACTCCAACTTATGGGTATCAAGATTATAGAGTATGCCGGTTATGAAGCCGATGACGTTCTGGGAACTCTTGCCCGTGCCTGCACTGAAACCGGAAACCAGTGTTTTATACTTACGGGGGACAGAGACAGTTTACAGCTTGTCAACGATAATGTAACAGTCCTGCTCACTACCAACAGGGACACTATTCAATATACACCGGAACGCTTCAAAGACGAATACGGATTCAATCCAATAAACCTTGTCGACCTCAAGGCACTTATGGGCGACAGCTCGGACAATATATCGGGCGTTTCCGGAATAGGCGAAAAAACTGCATCAACCCTTATAAAAGAGTACGCAACTATTGAAAACCTTTACGAAAAATACGAAAACTCCTCACTCTCAAAAAGTGTAAAGACAAAATTACAGAACGGTGCGGAATCTGCTGTCCAGAGTAAATGGCTTGCAACTATATGCTGCAACGTTCCTGTTGATACAGTTCCCGAACACTACATTCCGGCTGAACCCGACAACGAAAGTCTTTATGCACTTCTCGCCAATCTGGAAATGTACAAGGTTCTTGACAAACTCAATGTTGCAGTTCCCGATAAATCCGCAGATTTCAAGCCGGTTGAAGTTACTGAAAAGCCCCTTACTCCCGAAGTGACAGAAAACCTCAAAGAATGTGCGTACTTAATTGACAGAAAAAAAATATACGTCCTTGACAAGGACACTGTATATACAAGCATTGACTGGGATATTATTATAAAATTCCTTGCTTCACCCTGCGAAAAGTCTACCGATAACGCAAAACTTCACTACAGATACGCAATGACCGAAAATTCCGTTCTGAATAATCTGAAAAATGACGTTTCAATCTGCGGTTATCTGCTGAATGCCTCAGGCTCGGACTACTCGATAAAAAATCTCTGTCTTGAATACGGTGTGCATTACTATGCGGAAAACGGCGTTTTTGCGGACATAGTATCGCTTCCGCCGCTTCTTGAAAAACTCCTCAAAGAAATCAAAAAGGAAAAACTTACCTCACTTTACGAAGATATAGAGTTACCGCTTACGGAAGTGCTTGCTTCTATGGAAGACGCAGGCGTAAAAATTGACAGACACGGCGTTGAAGAATTTGGGGAATTTCTGTCGGTAATGACTTCCGAAGCCAAAAAGAAAATATATAACAGGGCAGGACATATTTTCAATATATCTTCCCCAAAACAACTTGCTGTAGTGCTGTTTGAGGAAATGGGACTTCCCGTCCTTAAAAAGACAAAGACAGGTTATTCCACAAATGCAGATGTCCTCGAAGAACTAAAGGAATACGACCCTATTATTGAAAATGTTATAAACTACCGTCAGTATACAAAACTCAGTTCAACATATGTCGAGGGCATTTTAAATAAAATCGGTTCTGATGAACGTATTCACACATCTTTCCAGCAGACCGAAACACGTACCGGAAGAATTTCTTCAACTGAACCCAATATGCAGAATATTCCCGTCCGCACGGAACTGGGCAAGCATATGAGGAAGTTTTTCATAGCTGACGAAGGAAAAGTCCTTGTTGACGCCGACTACAGTCAGATTGAACTGCGTGTTATGGCGCACCTTTGCGGTGACAAAAATATGATGAAAGCTTTTAATTCGGGCGAAGATATTCATACTTCAACTGCTTCGCAGGTTTTTGACGTACCGCCCATTATGGTAAGCTCCGAAATGCGCAGCGCCGCAAAAGCTGTTAATTTCGGAATAATCTACGGCATAGGAGCTTTTTCGCTTGCAAAGGACATAAATACTTCCCGTGAGCAGGCAGAGGAATATATAAACAGCTATCTTGCAAGATACCCCAAAGTCAAGGCTTTTATGGACTCCACAATTGAAAACGCTATGAAAACAGGCACAGTCAAAACGCTTTTCGGCAGAAAAAGACGTATTCCGGAGCTTATGTCCTCAAACAAAGTACAGCAGGCAGCCGGAAAACGTATTGCTATGAACACTCCGGTACAGGGAACTGCCGCCGACCTTATAAAAATTGCTATGATTAACGTTTACCGCCGTCTTAAAGCCGAAAATATCAACGCAAGACTTATTTTACAGGTACACGATGAACTCATTATAGAATCTGACGTTTCCTGTGCCGACCGTGCCGCAGAAATTCTCCGTGAGGAAATGCAGAACGTCCACGAAATGAAAGTACAGCTTGCCGTTGATGTAAACAAGGGTGACAGCTGGTACGATGCAAAGGGGTGATTTTTTTCGTGGAGTTAATCAGAGTTTCCGCAGACAGTCATATTTTTGACGAATTATCCGCACTTGACAAAAAATGCGTCGGAAGTGACGGCTGGTCGGCTGAATCTTTCCGTTCGGAAGTCCTCAAGGATAACGGCATTGTACTCTGTTTTACGGACGGCATTAATGTTATTGCGTTGCTGTCCGGATACTTTGCGGAGGGCGAGGGCGATATAACAAGCGTTGCCGTTGATGAGAATTTCCGCCGCAAAGGTCTTGCCCAAAAGCTTATTGCAGAATTTGAAAATCTTCTCCCCGACAGTACGGAGAATATTTTTCTTGAAGTCCGTGAAAGCAACGCTCCGGCTGTAAGTCTGTACCGGAAATGCGGTTTTGAAAAACTGTCCGTCCGGAAAAACTTCTACACAAATCCCCGTGAAAACGCCGTTGTTATGGTGAAAAAGGTGAAATAATGGACTATATTTTTTATTACATACTGCTATTCGGATGGATAGCAATGATTATCTATCATCTTATCAAATCACACCGAAAAACTGCTTTAAAAATTTTAATAACCGGTATCCTATGTATAGCAACTATGACTTTAATATGTGCAATTATATATTTATTCGGAGACATAGGAGCCGCAATGGGTATGTTTATTGGTATTGAAATTGAGATTTTATTGAAGCTTATACCCGCTGTTAAACGACAGATTTATATAACAAAACTCCACCAAAAAGGCTGTCGGACTATTGGAACATTAACAAATAATAATCATATAAGTTATCAGGCAGATGGAAAAGACTATGAATATATCGGTTCACGACTAAAAAGTAAATGGAAAATTGGTGATGAAATTCCTGTCCTGTATGACCCCGAAAGTCCGGAAAACTCCTGCATTGAAAAATATGACCGTGTTTCAGCAATCAGCTCTACTGCAGCATTTTCTATTTTAGAAGCTGCATATATCGGCTCAATAATATATGTAATAATAATCTGTTCAATTTGAAAGAGGGTGACGATGTTTGGATTTTGATGAGATTTTTGCTCATATATTACATATCGGAGTTATAGCAATAATTATTTATTTTTTTATCAACAAGTCAACCCGAAAAACTGCTTTCAGGATTTTAAAAATTTCTATTGCAGTTATATCTGTTATAGTAGGAGTATGCGCTTTATGTATATATTTATTCGGAACTATAGGCATTTTAATTGGTGCTTTTATTTGTATAGATATTTATATTTCATGGATATTTCTGTCAGCTATAAAAGAACAGGTTTATATAACAAAACTTCACAAAAAAGGCTGTCGGACTAATGGAACACTAACAAAGGTGGATTATTATGGACGCTCTGGACATAATTACATAAGTTATCAGGCAGACGGAAAAGACTATGAATGTATCAACGGACTAAACGTAGGTAAATGGAAAGTTGGCTATGATAAAGTACCTGTTCTGTATGACCCTGAAAGTCCCGAAAACTCCTGCCTTGAAAAATATGACCTTGTTTCAGCAATCAGCCATACCGTCACAATTTCCCTTTTAGAAGTTGTACTTACTGGCTCGATAATATATTCAATAATCTGTTTAATATAATTATGGTGATAAAATGTATTCAGATATATCATTCCCGAATAAAACAATTTTAGAAGTGACGTTTTTAAATAAACCGGATTTTTACAGCATATCTTTTGAAAACAATAATTATACTATTGTCGGCGGTGACAAAGACATTGAAACTAATCTTATCGGAATCGCCGGTGACGGCAAAGTATACTATATCGTGACTGACGACAAATCTCTTTTCTGTTATATTGCTTCAAATATCAGGATTTTTATAAAAGAACTCCTGTTATTTGACGAATATATAAATACAAACAATCTGCCCGAAAATCCCGACGAAATACAACTTGCTGAATTTGCTGACAAATTCCGTTCTCATCTCACTGAACTTGACAAAACAGTTTATGAAAGTGATTTCTGGTCTGAAGTCTGCGAAGAAATGGAGTATGGTATAATATGAATATAAAAATACAGGCTTTAATAAAATTCGTTTCCGGTCTGGTAATAGTAATGTTGATTATTTTCGTATCTGCCGGAACATTGCATTATATAAATGGCTGGATTTTTATGGGAGTGCTTTTTAT
>CAMWRL010000066.1 GCA_947176685.1 uncultured Ruminococcus sp.
TTATACCACCAAATCGGAAAGCCTACGAAAATCACATCGTATTTTGATACATTGGCGCTTTTGTCAGCAACAGCCGGACGGGATGCCTTGTCCTTCATCTCCACGGAACTGCGTGAATTTTCATCCTGCCAGTTGAGGTCAGCCTCTGTATAGGGAACCTCTGGGCGAATTTCATACAAATCAGCACCTGCTGCTTCTGCAATTTTGTTAGCTGAATCAGCGGTCACACCGCTGGCACTGAAATAAGCGACTAATTTCTTACTCATGTTCAAATCCTCCATTTCATTTTATGCCTGTGCTACTTCATAAGCGGCACGAACTGCCTTAGCCAACTGATCTCCGCACGAAGTCGGTCTGCGCCCGCAGAGAACACTAGACAGCTTTTCCTAGACCTGCTCCACTGTAATACCCTCCACCAGAATCGGAATGGCTTTCAGATTGCCATTGCATCCGCCGATAAAACTGACGTTATGCACCACATTTCCCTCCAGATCAAGGCTGATGAGCTGCGAACAGGTGTGTTCTGTTTTATAATCGTAGTGTAACATTACAGTACCTCCTCGACCTTTTTCTTTACGTTATCAAGGGATTCCGTCGGCTCAAAACGGGCGATAATCTCACCGTTACGGTCAATCAAAAACTTGGTAAAATTCCACTTGATATTTCCGTTGTTCTTATAATCCGGGTCCATCTTCTTGACAACAGGCTTGAGAATCAGCGACATCGGGCTTTTGCCGAATCCGCCGAAGGTGGTGTTGGTCGTCAGGTATCGATAAAGCGGAATTGCATTTTCACCGTTGACATCAATTTTGGAAAACCGCGGAAATGTAATGCCATATCTTCCAGTACAGAAGAAGTGAATCTCCTCATCGCTGCCCGGTGCCTGCTCCTTAAACTGGTTGCAGGGGAAGTCCAGAATCTCCAGTCCGTCCTTCTGGTGCAGCTCGTACATATCCTGCAACCCATCATACTGTGGTGTGAATCCACAGCCGGTCGCTGTGTTGACAATCAGCAGCACCTTGCCCTTGTAGTCCGACAAAGATACCTCACTGTCGTCCTGTGCTTTTACCTTAAAATCGTAAATGCTCATTTCAATCAACTCCTATTAAATTTTTCTCGATTTAATTTTATGAGATTAACTATAGTATATCACAAGGTTCTGCTCTTGTCAATCATTCTGAGAAAAAGCAAGAAATTCAGCACATTGAACAGAAATATGTTTTCACTTCTGTTGACATTTAATAATTACCATACATCTTTTGTTAAATGATAGAATAAGACAAGGCAGATACGCTTAAAGCGATGTATCTGCCCTGTCTTATTCTATTACTTATTGTATACTGCTATTGAAAATAATCATAGTTACCCCAAGAACAATCAAAGTCACATCTGTTACATATCCGACAGCCTTTGCATTGACCTTGTTTGCAAACCTCACACTGATGAACGAAAAAGCAGTTGCTGTGAGGATGGAAATGGCAAGGTATCTCCAGCATTCAAATAGAATCGTACGTTCTATCAGAATGTGGCTGACAGAGGTAATCAGTGCAGTAAAGGTCATGATAAAGGTTGATGTACCGATTCCTATTGCAACGCACAATTGACAAAACAAAAAATGTGATATAAAAAATATGGAAAGACAGATGATACTGGCAGAAATAAATGATGAGTTGAGTGTAGCCAGAACCAACAAAAAAGACTTTTTGAACAAACTTGATGAAATCATTCCGTGGGAGGAATTTATAAAAATCATAAAGCCGAGCTATTACAAAGGAGAACACGGAAACAAACCATATCCACTGGAACTGATGCTTCGGATTTACATTTTGCAGAATGTATACAATCTTGCAGATATGGCAATTATGAATGAGATAATAGACAGCCGGGCATTTTCAGATTTTTGTTGTGTCAATTCTCCAAAAGAAATTCCTGACGGAGATACTATCGGAAGATTTCGCAGCATACTAACAAGTAATGGGTTGCAGGAGAAAATTTTTATGGAATTGCTGTAAAATGCCTGTTCATTGTCTGCTTATAAGTTTAAGTGTGGCTCTTTCAGGAACACAAGCGACACGCCCCTGTCAAACAACGCCTGATACTCTTTAAAGCCTTCATCAGCGTTTCTACTCATACGTGACACGGAATCAAAGACAATAGTAATCTGTTCATCCTGTTTCAGCACTTTTCGTTTCAGCTTCGCCCATTGCGGATGTTCAGACATTGTGCCTGTATACGTTTCAGCAATAATTTCAGCATTTGGATATACCGCCGTTATATTATCAATCTGCCTCTGAATACTCTGTTTAGGTGGCTTACTCTGCAATATCCATAAATTTTCATGTTTATTCCCTTTCTTAGTATCATTTAACCGCCCGTTTTTTTAGACAGGGATATAATTCTATTCGCTTATTCTGTAATACTGCATACCATTATCGGGTAATATATAGCCGTGTTCAGATTCAATTATTTTCAGAATACAACCATCATCATTCAGAGTAATTTCAGCTGTAACAGCAGGACATCCTTCAATACTGCCTGTAGTAAACGTCAGAATACCATTATTTACAGTGCCTATTCCGTCTGATAAATATGCTATACGATAGAACTTCACTTCTATATGATAGATGTTTTCATCTGTTTTTACAATTTTGATTTCACTGCCTGAATCGGAATCTTTATGAGTAGTATATTTTCCGATGAAATTATCATTGTCAGTGACATCTATAGGTTCTGTTTCGGAAGGTTCTGTAGTTGTCTCTGTTTCAGGATTTGCAGAAGGTTCTGTAACTGTTTCGATTACGGAAATTTCTACTGGAGATTCTGTAGCTATTTCCGTGATTGATTCTTTAACCTGCTGAACTTCGGTCGGTATTTCTGTAGCCACTTCCGTGATTGGTTCTGTAACCTGCTGAACTTTCGTCGGTATTTCTGTAACTACTTCCGATATAGTTTTTTCCATATCCACGACTGTTGTTGTAACTGTATTAACAACAGTACTTTCGGCAGAAGATATGGTATTATTCATCATTCCGCTTTGCACTGGAATTGACGTATACTGCGGTGTTGACGGCACATCATTGGGTGGAATTATATTCCTGTTAACAAGAATCATTCCGCCTATGCTGATTGCCACAAACAGACAGGCGGCGACAGTTGAAATATATCGTATAAAACGTGTTCGGGAATATTTTTCTACACCTGAAACAATAGTTTCCGATTTATATTCAGGTTCAGTTATATTTTCTCCTGACATTCTTTTAATACAGTTTTTTAATATTCTTTTCTGTGCCTTGCTGTTGAGTGCAGGAATGTTTTCAGATATTTTTTCAACGTCTGTATCATCAAGATTATTCAGACTATCCGAAATTATGTTATCTTTTTCGTTATTCATAAAATCAACCTTTCCTGAGAAATTTTTCTATTCGCTTTCTTGCCCTGAGACTTCTCTGCTGTACAGCTCCTGCTGACATACAAAGTATATCGGCAATTTCACGTATAGTATGATTATAGTAGTACTGATGAATTATAACAGAGCGTTCAGGTTCTTTCAGTGACATTACAGCTTCACGGACTTTTTGTCTGTTTATTTTTTTTACAACTGTTTCTTCAACGTTCTCGTCCATATCTAATAAACCGTACTCACTTATATCATTTTCATCTGTAACGCTCTGACGATATGACAGTCGTCGGTAAGCATCTATAGCTGAATGTTTTGCAATTGTACTTATAAAGACTTTCAATGAGCCTTTTGAAACTGAAAAATTACTGAGATTCCGGAATACTTCTACAAAAATATCACTTACACAGTCTTCAATGTCCTCTGAATTTGCATAGAGGTTCAGCTTGTTTGCAGTAATAGCATAGACAAGATTACTATATTGTTCTATAATCTTTTCGTATGCTTTTTTTGGCGAACTGTCAAGCAATTCAAGTAATTCACAATCGCTCATTTAATCACCTCCTCTATATATACCATTCGTTCAAGAGCAGCAAAAACTTACAAAAATTTTTCTAACTACAGCAAAAATACCAGAATGCTATCAGGCACTCCAGTATATTTTTTGTATGAGTAATGTATTTTAAAAATTCCAATACATTCGGAACTTTTTCCGCCGTCAATTGTAACAATTTTTACGTCCGTATAAACAGATACCGAAGGCAGTTCTTTAGGCTCAGGATTCTCGTTAACGATTTTAATTTCAATTTTTTGCCCTAACCAAGATTATTAATCAAGAATAATATAATCAAGTCCGCACTGCGTGCGGAGACTGACCGACTGCCTGTTTGTCTTCTTTCCGCAAATGAATGTAGTCAATTGATTGATTTTCAATAAAGAAAAAGTATTTTTTCTTTGGTACTGTAAAACAAAAAGTTTACATATCAAAGAAGAAAAGAACACTGAACCAGAAGCAACCGGAAAAAAAGAAGCAAAGCAAACCGCAAAAACAAGCAACGGACAAGCAGTCATTACTTGATGAATACCGTACAAAGCTTGAAAAATGTATTGAGACAATAATGGCGAAATTAAGTGAGAGTATATATGCAATCTTTTAAACAACCAACAGTTTAATTTTCACAAAAAGATTTTGCTTGAATTCAACTTTAAGGTGTGATATAATATAATTATACCACTGATAAACAAAACTTTTGCATATGTCAAAGAAAACCAACGTAAAATTTCGGATAGGGAGGACGCTCTCAAAATGAAGTTGAACTTCAGTGAAAATTTAATTAAATATCGTAAAAGAAAAAAACTTACTCAAGGACAGCTTGCCTCAATGCTTTCAGTTACACCGCAGGCTGTTTCAAAATGGGAAAACGGCAGTTACCCTGACTGTGTACTTTTACCCCAAATTTCTATAGTTCTTGATGTATCACTTGATGTGTTGTTCGGACTTAAAGAAGATGATGGTGAAGTGAATCTGAATAATGAAATACTGGACAGAATCAGAAAGTTTCCTGATAATGAAAAGGGACGTTATATTATGAAACTATGCTACAATATGATTTGTGCGTATAATTCAAATACTGCTCTCGAACACGCAAATATGCCTGATACTTTTACACAGGAAACTTTTGCACATCTGCGGACAGACTATGAACTTGCAATATCAAGACTTAATCCGGATATGCAGTACTTTTGCTTTATGTGTATACCCGAAAACGGTATAAACAGTTATTTTTCAATAACACCGAGAATCATTGAACTTTTCAGTCTGCTTTCGGATGAAAATTCCCTGAAAGTTATCAGCTATGCTGAAACGCTTGGTCGGAATTATGTTCTCACAAAGGAGTGCATTTCAAAGAAACTTTCAATTCCGCTTGAAATCGTTTCAGAGATTGTCGACCGATTTGAACGTTTTGGCATTATGTGGCAGCTTACAGCTAATACTGACGGTGAGCCGTTCCCGATTTATGGATATGTCCATAATATACCACTTGTGGGCATTCTTACACTTGCAGAGTCGCTTATTCATTTTATTGCCTGTCGTGAACCTGATATTGATACATGGACAAAAGCACCTTTCAGAATTCCCGAAACCTATAACAAAGAATAATATGGAGGATATTTACTATGCTTAAAAGAAAATTTGCCGGATTTATCGCCGGAATACTTACTGTTTCCACAATGCCTCAGCTTCCTGCCGGAATGGTTTTAGCTGACGACATCAGCAGTTATAACATGAATGTTCTTGTAAACCTTGACGGAGAGAAAAAAGAAATAAGTCCCTATATCTACGGAATCAATGACTACGGAAATACAGGGAATTACCGGAATGTTACTGTAAATGCTGCCCGTCAGGGAGGAAACCGTTATACCGGCTACAACTGGGAAAACAACTACTCAAACGCCGGTCACGACTGGGTACACAGTTCCGACACAAACATAGGCGACGAAAAGAACGGTGCAGGATATGCTGCAAGAAGATTTTCTGAGACCTGTGCAAAGTATAATGTTCCATATAAGCTCACTACATTGCAGATGGCAGGATATGTTTCGGCTGATAAAGACGGCTCTGTAAGCGAAGAAGAAACCGCACCGTCAAAACGCTGGAATAAAGTCGAATTTAAAAAAGACGGAGAACTCTCGCTTGAACCCGACCTCACTGACGATAAAGTATATATGGACGAATATGTGAATTATATTGTAAAAACTCTTGGCGACGCTTCAACTGATACCGGTATGCAGGGATACAGTCTTGACAACGAGCCTGTACTTTGGAACGATACACACCCGAGACTGCATCCGGAAGAAGTAACCAACAAAGAACTGGTTGAGAAATCAATAGAACTTGCAAAGGTAGTCAAGAGCATTGACAGCAAAGCAGAAGTTTTCGGTCCTGCTTTCTGGGGAATGCTGCCATGTATTCAGGCAGGCGAATCGGGCGACGGATTTACTGACCACGACTGGCAGGAAGTAAAAGGAAATTATGACTGGTATCTTGACTATTATCTTGACCAGATGGCTAAGGCTGAAAAAGAATACGGCACTCGTCTGCTTGACGTTATTGATGTACATTATTATGCTCAGGACTGTTCAACTGATGAAGCTATTCTTCAGGCGGCAAGAAGCCTTTATGACCCTGATTATGTTGAAAACAGCTGGCTTCAGCCGTATATGGGACAATATTTTCCGTTTATCCCGAATATCCAGAAATCAATTGACAAATATTATCCTGATACAAAAATTGCTGTTTCAGAATATAATCTTGCCAATATATCAGACGAAAAAAATACCGGAAAATCTGTGGTTGCCGCAATCGCAGAAGCTGAAGCTCTTGGTTGCTTTGCAGATAACAACGTTTACTTTGCAACCTACTGGGGTACTCTTCCGGATTGCCCTTATGTTGAATCAGCTATCAATCTTTATACAAATTATGACGGCAATGGTGCTGATTTCGGTGATACTCTCGTTGAATCAAAGACCGACGATATTTCACTTGCAACAGCATATGCTTCTATCGACGGAAACGACGATTCCAATGTTACAATGGTTCTGTCCAACAAAGATATGACAAAATCTGAAAATGCTGAAATAACTCTCAGCGGCTCTGCTTCTGATTATAAGAGTGCCGTTGTATATGCCATTACTCAGGACAGCAGCGATATAAGAATAATCGACGTTCAGAATGATATTTCAGGCAATAAACTTACAGTTGAACTTCCGCCGCTTTCTGTTGCACAGGTTGTGATTTCGGACTCTCCTACAGATAAGACCGTTTATGAAGCTCCGGACATTGAAGTAAAAGAAGTAAAATTCAAATTTGACGAGCTTGAAAAGAATGCCAACGGTTATGCAATGGTTCCGATTGACGACGCTGAACACCTTAAAAAAGTCGTTATAAATTCAACTGCAAGCTGTACTTCCGGTGCGGACTGGTACGGCGGAGGCGGCGGTCTCTGTTTCAGTAATCTTACTGACAAGTCAGGAAAGACTTTCTGGGGACAGAAATCATTCTCATATGGTGCGGGTACAGCCGATACAACAGTTAATTTTGACGGATTCTTTACTGACAGTGATTCGGAAGAGGTTGAAGCTTCTATAGGAGATAAATATATTGAGTTTCAGGACTGGTGGGCTTCTTCTACAAATGACGAAACCGGAGCAGACGTAACAGTAACCTATAACAGCATCACTCTTTACTATGAATACGATAATTCACAGACTTCTTCAACAATGTACGGCGATGCAAATGTTGACGGCAAAGTAGCTATTTCAGACGCAGTATTAATTATGCAGTCCATTTCAAACCCTGACGAGTATAAACTCACTGAACAGGGTCAGAAAAATGCCGATACTGTTGATAACGGTGACGGGGTAACAGCAGCAGATGCTCTCGGGATTCAACTTGTTGATTTAAAAATCGTAAAAGAATCGGATTTACCTATTACATCTGACGAAATCTATAAATTAATTGATTAAATTCTGCTTTTATTAATATTAGTAATTCGTCCTCTGCCTTTACAGGCGGGGACGATACTATTTTATATCTGTAAACAAAAGACAAGAGGGCTGTAAAAAGCCCTCTTTTTGTTGATTATACGTAATACATATATTACAAATTATTTAAGTATTGATATAGCGTCAGATATATTCTTTTCCATAGCCTCCTTGCCGTACTTGTCAACTTGAGCCTTGTTTTTTTCTCCGTGAGTAAGACAACCTGCTCCTCCGATACAACCGCCGCTGCACGCCATTCCCTCAATAAAATTGGCTTTAAGTACATTGCGCTTTGCTTTCATAAGAGCCGCCCTGCATTCTTCTATTCCGTCACAGATACACGCTTCAAGTGTAAAATCTTCAATCCCGTTTTCTTTAAGACCCTGCTCAACAGCTGTAGAAATCCCACCGCTTCTTGCAAAGATTCTTCCGTAATATGACGCATTATTCAAAACATCTTCATCAAGTGTTGTTATATCAATGTCTTTGCTGTCAAATAATGCCTGAAGTCCCTCAAAAGTCATGGCAGAATCAACGTAAGGTTTTACCGTTTCAAGCTGGATTTCTGATTTTTTAGCTGTACAAGGTCCTATAAACACGATTTTTGAATTTTCGTTGTTTTCTTTTATATACTTTGCAATCATTGCCATAGGTGAAAGGTTATGCGAAATATGTTCCGTCATTTCGGGGAAAGCGGATTTTATATATTTTACGAAAGCCGGACAGCACGAACTTGTCAGGAATCCTTTTTCAGCAAGTTCCCGTGATTCAGCGTCTGCAACCATATCAGCGCCCAGTGCCGCTTCAACTACGGTATGGAAACCAAGCTTTTTCAGTCCGCTTACCACCTGACCGAGTTTCGCATATGAAAACTGACTTGAAACTGATGGTGCAACTACTGCATAGACTTTGAAATTCTTTCCGCCATCACTTTTTTTCAACATATCAATAATATCAAGAATATATGACTTATCCATAATCGCAACGAACGGACACTGATAAACACAAGCACCGCATTCTATGCACTTGTCATTGTCAATTGAAGCGGCATTCTCATCGTTAATATATATAGCCTTGATTTTACAGGCATTCTGACACGGGCGTTTTCTGTTCACAATTGCCGAATAAGGACAGACAGACGCACATTTTCCGCACTCAACACATTTTTCCTTATCAATATGTCCCGTATGATTGTGGTCATATGTAATTGCACCTTTCGGACAGACTTCTTCACAGCGATGTGCCAGACAGCCCCTACATGAATCAGTTATTTCATATCCGGCTGCCGGACATTCGTCACAGGCAATGTCAATCACTTCAATTATATTCGGATTTCCCTTGTCGCCGCCTATTGCAAGTCGTACCATTTCCCATAAAATAGCTCTTTCCTTATAAACACAGCAACGCATTGTAGGAGTTTTTCCGGGAACTATAATCTTCGGAATGCTCATAAGGTTTTCAAGCAGTGTATCATTCCACGCCTGTTTTGCAACCTCTCTCAGTACTTTATATTTAAGATACTGTACTTTTGTATCGAATTTTCTCATATGTCACC
>CAMWRL010000067.1 GCA_947176685.1 uncultured Ruminococcus sp.
TTTTAATACATTCAGCGGAAAAAGTCAAGTATTTTGCCAAAAAACGTCAGAAACACACATTTATACACTGCCTTTTATGTGATTTATAGCACTTTTTTCCAGTCTTGAAACCTGAGCTTGTGAAATTCCTATTTCACCAGCCACTTCAACCTGAGTTTTTCCTTTGAGGAATCTCAGATACAAAATGTTCTTTTCACGTTCTCCAAGTTCCTTGATAGCGTCCCTTATAAACAGTTCGTCCAGCCAGCCGTCAACGTCGTTTCTGTCACCTATCTGGTCAATTATATATAAGTTTTCCTCAGAGTCCGAATATACAGGTTCATACAACGATACGGGGTCGGAAATGCTTTCAAGGGCTATTACAACATCTGAACGCTTTTCACCTATATCATTGGCTATTTCTTCAATATTAGGTTCTCTCTGCAACGATATTGTAAGCCGTTCCTTGGACTGAATAGCCTTGTACGCAAGGTCACGCAGAGAACGGCTGACTTTTACCTGACTATAGTCCCGTAAGTGCCGGCGGAGTTCGCCGCTTATCATAGGCACGCAGTAAGTCGAAAAACGTACTTCCTTTGAGAGGTCAAAATTATTTATAGCCTTGATAAGTCCCATAACTCCTATCTGGAAAAGGTCGTCAACTTCTTCTCCCCTGCCCGTGAACTTCTGTATAACACTAAGAACAAGCCGCAGATTGCCTTTTATAAGTCTGTCACGGGCTTCCTTGCTGTTGGTGGACTTTATTTCCCGTAAAAGCTCCATTTTTTCTTCCTCTTTCAAAACAGTAAGCTCCGATGTATTTATTCCCGAAATCACTACTTTATTATAAGCCATAATAAATTATTCTCCTGAAAAATTTTACTATAGACTTATTATTGCCGGAAAGTCCGGTTATAATCACTGGAAAAATCCGTCAGCAGCATTGTCTGTGAATACTTCATCTGCTTGACTTTTACACTGCTTTATGATACAATCAGATTGTGGGTTTTTGTCTTTTTACAGACAACATCACTGATTTATATAATACTGAATTACTATGATTTTTTACGGGAGAAGACAAAATGAAAGTTCTGATTATTGAAGACGAAAAAAGCCTTTCTATGGCATTAAAGGAACTGTTGCTATGTGCAGGTTTTCTGGTCGACACTGCTTTCAACGGTGTTGACGGTCTTGACAACGCTCTCAGCGGAATCTATGATATAATTATTCTGGACATCACTCTGCCTAAAATGAACGGCGTAGAAGTGTTGCAGGAAATACGCAGAAATAATATTTCTTCGTCTGTCCTTATGCTTACGGCAAAGTCGGAAATTGAAGATAAAATCAGGAGTTTCCAGTCGGGTGCGGACGACTATCTTACAAAACCGTTTGCTACGGAAGAACTTATTGCCCGTGTACAGGCTCTTTCCAGAAGAAACGCAATGGAATATGTTACCGATATACTGCGGTTCGGAGACATAGAACTTGACCGCACGCATCACGAACTCAAAAAAGACGGCAAAGGCATAAAGCTGAGTACAAAAGAATATCAGCTTATGGAACTGCTTGTTTTAAACAAGGGCAGTGTTGTCAAACGTGAATACTGTATAAATAAAATATGGGGTTATGAGTCCGATATTGAATATAATTCGACAGATGTATATATATCATTCCTCAGAAAAAAACTTAATGCCCTCAAATCCGATACCGTTATAAAGTCCGTTAGGGGTCTCGGATATTCCTTAGAGAAAAATAAATGAACAGTTCGATTGATAAATTCAGGAAAAAATATATCATTACTGCATCTGTTATAGTTTTTGCAGTGGTTCTGCTTATGATAATAACACTTAACTTTCTTATGCAGATGAGTTACAGGAATGAAGGCAGAATTATCAGAAATATCATCGAACGGGTTGCCGTATCGCACCTCAGTCAGCCGGTAAACGAACACTTCAACCTCAGTGAAGCCGAACAGACTGAAAACGGTGACTATAAAATCCCACGAAGTATAAAGGATATTTCAAAAATAACCGTTTACGGAAGTATAAATTATAAAAACAATTCTGCCTTATGGTACAGTGCCGGAGGCGGTCTGCTCTTTGAAGCTGATACAGAAGACGGTACAGAATGGTTTTACAAGGATTATTCTTTCAGCCGTGACTCATCAAGTATTTCAATAAGCTTTGAGGACTATGACAACATAAAAAGTGATTACACCAATATTTCTATAAATCAGTCCCAGATAACAAGCAGTTATTTTCTTGTTTCGGTTGTATGGTGGAAAAACTCCAGCAATATTCCGGAGGGTTATGACGACAATGTTGAAATCAGTATAGACAGTATTGATATAAGCTATAAGAATCAGGCAAACATACAGACGCCTGATGGTACACTCGCAGCACACAGCAGTTTTACGGATATATTTGAAAACGATATTCCTGAAGCACTTAATAATATGAATTCGTTTTATCTCGTGACAGACGACAGTCATAACCTCCTGTCCATAAATGACGGCAATCTTATGAAACCGCTGGACAACTCGAAAGCACGCAGATATGTAAGCGAAATCTTCGGTTCAGAAAAGGAAAACGGTACAATAACAAAAGACGGTACAGTATACAGTTACAATGTTATGCATAATGACGGTTTCAATATTATAACTTTTATAAATGAAAGCTTTATAAATACGTTTAACGGCAATCTTATGAAAATTTCGTTTCTTGTCGGCGGAATTATTTTTCTTATTCTTTTCGTGCTTATTGTAAAGGTTTCAGGTCTGGTCGTAAAGCCCGTTGCCGACAGTATGGAACGTCAGAAGCGTTTTATATCTGACGCAAGCCACGAACTCAAAACTCCCATAACTGTAATTTCCACAACGATTGACATTATCGGAAACAAGTACGGAAAAAACCGCTGGACTGAATGTATAAAAGAACAATCAGTTAAAATGCAGAAGCTTGTTGCAGAACTGCTTGACCTGTCCAGACTTCTTGAAACAGATAATGCCGCTTCGGGTTTTGAAACACACGATATAAGCGATATAATAAGTAATTCATTGCTTTATTTTGAGAGCCTGTTTTTTGAAAGCGGAAAAACTTTGAATCAGGACGTTGAGGAAAATATAAGAATAAACTGCAATGAGGACAAAATCTCGCAGCTTGTGGGAATACTTATGGATAACGCCCTCAAATATTCTGACGAAAAAAGCGTTATAGATTTCAGTCTGAAAAAATCCGGAGATACGGCTGTAATAAGATGCTCAAATCCCTGTTCAGACTTTTCGGCAAGCGATACATCAAAGCTCTTTGAAAGGTTTTTCCGGAGCGAAAACGACCATATACACGAGCAGGAAGGCTTTGGTCTGGGACTTTCGATAGCGCAGGCAATCACCGAACTGCACGGCGGAAAAATTTCAGCCCAATATGAAAATAATATAATAACATTCACAATTGTTCTCAACCTGTGAATATCAAAAAGTCTGCCCTTGCGGCAGACTTTTTGAATATGATTTGTCCCCGTAACAAAACCCCGAAAAAAAATCAATTCAGGATTCTGTTATAGTGATAAATCTTTTTCCGGAGTGCGAATATTCACACTCCGGACTTTATGAGAGAAATTATGAAAATGAAAATATCTGATAATTAATTACACTTTGTGTAAATCTGACCGCCGTTGAGTTCCTTGCCGTTTACTGCAAAGAGTTCTGAAACTGTAACTATCTGCCAGCCCTGTGATTTGAGGTACGGACAAAGATATTCCATTGCCTCGGCAGTAGAGTCATATGTTTCGTGACAAAGTACAATTGCATTATTGAGTGAACCGTTTGACATAGCATTTTTTACTGTGTCAATTATCTGACTGCTTGTAGCACCGTTCCAGTCCTGAGTGTCAATCGAGCAGGTGATAAGCGGTACATCATTAAGAGTTGCTTTTACTGTATCGTTTGATGCAAGATACGGAAGTCTAAGAAGTTTTGAAGGTTCTGTACCTATGATATTTTTAAGAGCGTCTGTACAGGAATCATATTCACTGCGTATTTCCGAAGCCGATTTTTCTGAAAGATTGGGATGAGACTTTGTGTGGTTGGCAACTTCCATACCCATATCATAAGCTGTTTTTACTTCTGCCTGATTATTGCGAATCCAGTCGCTTACATAGAAGAATGTAGCGTGGAATCCTGAACCTTTAAGAGCGTTGAGGATTCTCATTGATGAAGAATTTGCGTCCGTACCTACTGCGCCGTCATCGAACGAGATAGCAACCATAGGCTTTGAGGGGTCAATCCATGATATATCAACTCCTCCGGAAACAGCCGGTGTGTCCGGTGTAGTCTGCTGAAGATTTACAACTGTTTGTCTGAGAAGTACAAGGTCAAATGAATTTATAATGCCGTCGTCGTTCATATCGGCAGTTTCAAGAGCAGCTGACGCTTTTTTGCCGAGAATGAAATTCTGTAATTCCTGTAAATCAGCGGCATCAATCTTGCCGTCACCGTTCAGGTCTCCGAGCTTTGAAGAAGAAGAATTGAACTGAATAACTTTTCCTTTTTCAGCACCGATTGCTTCGTCCATAAAGTAATCAGTTGTTGTGCTGTCTGTTTCCGTGTAGATGATTAAGTTTGCTGCGCCTGCCGGAATGGTATAGCTTGTATTTGCAAGCTGAACCCATTCACCTTTAGCACCTGTTGCTGTAGCGATTGTGCTGTAATTGGTTTCGCCGTCCTTGTCATACTGGAGAGTGAGTTTAAAGTCTTCGGACGCTGTTTTGTTCTGCATTACTGCCGTACTGAAACTGTAGGAGTTTCCGGGAACGAAAACGGAAGTACTTAACGAACGGGCTGCACCGTTCCACGAATCAGTACGTCCTGTTACTCCGAGAGACTTGTTTCCTGCAAAAGCTTCGGCAGAGGTTTCCTTTACAGAAGCGTCACCCCTTGCGCCCCAGCTGTCAGCAGTACTTTCAAAATCAGAGTGGAAGAAATAGCCGTTTTCGTCCGGTTCAACAGGTGTCGGAGGTGTTACTGTTGAACTTCCGCCATCGCCGTCACCATTGCCCATAACAAGACCATTTTTTATTACATTTGCACT
Organism: uncultured Ruminococcus sp.; assembly: GCA_947176685.1. GTDB lineage: Bacteria > Bacillota > Clostridia > Oscillospirales > Ruminococcaceae > Ruminococcus. The sequence continues at coordinate 5,067 of CAMWRL010000067.1, forward strand.
GCCGTTTGACTGATAACCCTCAATATTGAGAGCAACTTCGTACATTGTACCGCTCATATCAAGACCGGCTTTTTCCCACGCTTCAAAATGCTTGGAAACGCTTATTCTGCCTGAAATCTCTTTCTTCACATTGTTCTGTGCCGGATTGTCCTGACGGACGCTCCAGTACTGGTAAAACGTTTCAGTACCGTGAATGGACGGTTGATTTTCTCTTAATGTCTTGTAAATATCGTACTTGTTGCCGTTTGCTTCGACTGTACCGAGTGAAACAGTTTCTCCGGGCGGTCTCCACGAACCCCACGCTTCTACTATATAGTATTCAATGGTAGGGTCTTCCGTCCAGCCGTATACGCACATATAGGAGTTGCCTTTTGGTTCGTACTCAACGTCATAATCAATATAAATACCGTTATAATCGCTGTACTTTTTTGTTTTTTCGAGTTTCTTTCCGGTACGGAAAAGACAGTTTTCAATTCCGTCCCAACTGCAAGAAAACGCTCCTTCACTTCCGACAGTCATCTGAGCGTTACCCTGACCCCACTGATTCCACAGTTCGTAGTCATAGCCGTCTTTAGTACCGATGTCCTGCTGGTCAGCAGCGTCAGCCGTCAACGCTGGTACAGATGTGCCAAAGAAGCAAGCCACTGTCATAAGTGCTGAAATGAAACTGTTGACAGATTTTCGGATTGCGCCTTGTTTCATGTGAATCATTCCTCACTTTCATATAAATCTGACGTAAAACTTACGGAAAAAATTTTTTCCGCATTTCAAGTTCCGGTCTTTCTTTGATGATTTAATTCTATCACAGAAACATTGAAATTTTATTGAATTTATAATAAAATATACAAATTTATAAATAATTTTAAAACTGTCCTTTTTTTCATTAGATTTATCAGGCGTATTCTAAAAAAATTACCGTACTGACGGCTGATTGTAAATTTTTTGTTAACTTTCCGGAATATTCAACGGTTATGCGTTGAATATACTGTTTTTTCTGCCCTATTGTGGGAGATGATTTTCTTGACATAGAAAAATCTGTCATGAAATTCAGTTAAACAATCAGGTAATAAGGCATACGCCGGAAAGGAAATCAAAATGACAAATACATACAGTCCAGACAACAGTACACAGCTTACTGAACACTTCAATGTGTCGGAGTTCCGCTGTAAGTGCGGTAAAAATCACGACACAATACTTAATCCGGAGCTTCCGGAAAAGCTCGAAAAACTCTACAAGGCTCTTAACTGCTCGAAAATTATAATCAACTCCGGTTATCGCTGTCAGACACACGACAAGGCTGTCGGCGGTTCGGGTTCGGGACACCACGTTTACGAAAATGTTGCTGATATTGTCTGCTACGATAAGGACAATAAAATTATCCCGTCAAAAAAAATATCCTGTGCGGCTCAGGATGTTGATTTTGGTGGTATCGCAAACATTGACGGGACATATACGGCAACCCACGTTGATGTACGCCCGTCCAACTTCTGGAAAGGTGACGAAGTAAAAGGCACATCATTCCGTGACGGACGATTTCTATAAATATTATAATCTCAAAAAATCTGACGTTTATCTCGATACCGAAAAGTCAAAAAATTTTACAATAACTGTTGACGGTGTGACGTACTCCGGAAATCTTACCGAAAAGCAATAACTTCAGACGCAGAAAACCGCTGTAAATCGGGTTAAACCGAAGTACAGCGGTTTTGTTTCTGGTACGCCTGACAGGATTCGAACCTGCGCACATGGCGTCGGAGGCCAATGCTCTATCCCCTGAGCTACAGGCGCATAAAAATTATCCTATATTATTATAACACAAACTCTTGCAAATTGCAAGCGTTTATGATATAATTATAAAAGAATTTTTTCAGGGGGGACATTATGAACGAATATATATACCTAATTATGGCTCAGACCGGTACTGCTCCGGCACGATTTTTCAGATTCTTTACACGGAAACCCTTTAATCATGTATCGCTTTCCGGAGATATAAAGCTGTCAGAAATGTACAGTTTCTGCCGTACATATACACCTTTTCCAATTCCTGCAACCTTTAACCGTGAAATAGTCGGAGAAGGTACTCTGGGACAGTTTGAATCAATACCTTGCGAAATATACCGCATACCCGTTACTTCTGAACAGAAACAGTTATATAATCAGGTAATCAACCACTTCGCACGCAACAGACGCATTTACTCCTACAATCTGCTCGGACTTGTTGCTGTTTATTTCAACGTTGAGTGGAAACGTGAACACAGATTTGTCTGTTCGCAGTTCGTGGCTTACACTATGGACAAAATCGGTATTCCTCTTGAAAAGCCCTTTTGTCTGTACAAACCCGACGACTTCCGCAACTTTCCAAACGCTACTCTCATATATTCCGGCGAACTGAATCACTTCTACTATAATATGCAGTCAAAGATTATCGCATAACATATGCAGAAATTCATTGTCCATATATTTCCCGAACAAGGATATGCAGTACGCCGCCGCCCTTATGTCGTCCGGCGAAATAAGGTACGCTGTAAAATAAAACTTACTGTCAGGCGATAATATTTCCGTGCTGAAACTCACCTCGTTTTCCAGAACGCTTACAGATGCTTTATTTCCGTTTATGACTATGCTTGCCGGAGTTATCTTTTCTCCGGACAGTCTGTTATATGAGTTGCTGCAAGACTCAAGAAACATATACACTCCGGCAGTCAGAAGAAGATATATGAATATCACTCTGACTGCTGATTTTTTTATACCCAAAATTAATTTCCCTCTTTCATTGAATTAAGTAACCGTCCCAGCGAACTGCCGATAAGCTGTCCGGAATACTGCGCCTGCTCCAGAGTATTTCCGTGCGAACCCACTTCAATAAGCAGACTGCCTGTTGTCAAATCCTGATTATAGTGACGATAATCAAAAAGTATCGGTCTTGTCAGTCCGGCATAGTCATTTTCAAGTCTTTCCTGCAAACGACATGCAAAATGAAAATTTTTCATAAAGTCCGGCATTCCCAAAGTGCCGTCATCACAACCGGATATTATCATAATCTGTGCAGCTTCTTTTCCGTCTACCTCCACAAACGGCTGATATGCCACTCCCTCACCTGAAACTGCGTCCCTGTGAATGTCCAGAACCACTTTAATACTGGGATACTGTTCAAGTATTGGGAGAATAGTTTCCCTGCTCCTGCTGTAAGAGCCGTTATATGACGGATAATCGTGGATTTCCTTTGCGTGGACAACACCTATCCCCTGCGCTTCAAGTTCCGCTTGTATGGCGTTTCCGACCATAATCATATTTTTAGTCTCGTCAGTTGTACGGTAGTTGAAGTTTGCGTCATAAAAGTCCCTCACATATGGTTCAAAGCTTTCCGTTGTGTGAGTATGGTATATAAGTACAAGCGGTTGAGCAGTATCTTCTATAGTAAAATCAGCTCCGCACCGGCTTTCAGACAACAATGTCTCATTCGGAATGGAAGTCTGATTATTAACCTGTCCGCCGTTGTCAAGGTTAAAAAAAGTGTTTCCGCTGTACTGTCCATAAGTTGTCCGCACTATTGAGCCTCCGGCTGTCCAGAAGTTTTCCGCCGGATAAGGCTTGTCACCCATATTTTCCGGCACGGCTTCCAACGGGCTTTCGGTTTCCGTGAGAACGTCCGTACTTTCTTCTTTTTCTTCGTCTGTCCCATAGCCTTCGGATATTCTGAAACTTTCCCTTGTGGTTGTCTGGGTGGTGGTTTCAGTAAATTCGGTAACGGATGTACTTCTGTTTCCGTCAATGCTTATACTGCCCATTTTATCGAAAAATCTCATAATTTTCGGAATCCCTCTGACCGAAACGGCTGTTACCGCCGGAATCATCAGCAATACAAGTATTTTCACGACAGCAATTATTTTTCTTTTCTTGTGACGGGTCATTTACTCACCTCATTATTATTTCCTTTTCAACAAATTATATTCCTGTTTGTCCGGAAATATTTCTGCTGCGGACGGCATATTATTTAATGAGGTGATTTTTATGTATGATGGAACTGAAAGTTTAAGGCATAGAATAGAGA
>CAMWRL010000068.1 GCA_947176685.1 uncultured Ruminococcus sp.
AAACAAATAATTAAAATAAGCCCGAAAGCAGTTGAAAAACTACTTTCGGGCATTATTACTTCTATATAAGTATCGCTCTTATTGAATCAAGGGATTTTCATCAATATTCTTCTGTAATTCCAAGCGTCTGCTCTGCATCTTCCTCAATTATTCCGACGGTTTCTTCTGCATTTTCCGTAATTACGTCTGCTGTTTCCTGCGATTCGGGAACGTCCACAACCTCCTGAGCGTTTTCTTCCGGAAACTCAATTACTTCTGCCGGATTTTCTGATGTGGTTGTAGTCTCCGCTGAAGTTTCCGCAACAGTTGTTGTTGTAGTTGCCTGCTCCGGAGCTGACGAAATTTCTTTCATATCAGAAAAAATTATTTTAAGTTTATTGTTTTCCATATTAAACGATATTATTTTACCGTCTTTTCCGACTGAAATTATGTAGTCACCGCCCTCAAGACTGCCGCTTACTTCAAGAACATTGTCGTTTTCAGTGCCTTTGAGTTCGTCAAGGCGTGCGTTTGTGTCAACAGCTTCAATGAGGTTAAGCATCATAGCCTTTACCGGAAGTGCCGACTGCGGTACGGAAAAATCAAGTCCCTTATACGAAGCACTGACATTTCCGCCGTCAAAGACAAGTTTAACACCGCTGAGGGTGTTGGGCGACGAAAACTCCACGTCCCACATGCCGTCACCGAAACGTTTCATAATACCCTCTGCATTCAGCTTGTCAATAGTTATGTTCACGGACGACTCAAACGCACAGTTAAGACCGTTTTTCCGTGAAGTCTCGCTCCTAATAGGCGATGAACACGCCACAAACATAACCGCTGTTATAATCATAACCGCAAATGAAATAAGTCTTTTCATAATACTTTATCTCCAATCTATGTATTTTTTAAGACTTTTCACTTCCGGACGGCTGCGCAGAAATCGCCTGAATTTATTTTCGTTTACTTTAACTTTCTGAATGAATCGGACAGACAGTCAATAATATCCCGTGGGAGCATTGCTTCCTGAGTTAAATTTTCTGCGGCAATGTCTCCGGCAAGTCCGTGTAAATAAGCTCCGATACACGCCGAATCAAAAGCACTGTAACCCTGTCCGGCTATTGCACCGATTATTCCGGAAAGTATATCGCCGCTTCCGCCCCTGCTCATACCGGCGTTACCAGTGGAGTTTACAGCAGTATTTCTGCTGTTCGCTATAACCGTGCCTGCACCCTTTAATACTACCGTAACTCCATACTTTTCTGCAAGGTATTCAGCACTGGAAAAACGGTCAGCGGATATTTCTGCGGCTGTACATTTCAGCAGGCGTGACATTTCGCCAACGTGCGGAGTCAATATAATGTCTGTCTTTTTCTTTAGTAAAATATCTATGTCCGAAGCTATACAGTTTATTCCGTCAGCATCAATAATTACCGGAACTTCCGAATTTTCAACGACAAATTTCGTCAATTCAGTTGTTTCCGAAGTAACGCCCATTCCGCAGCCTATCACAACAGCATTGTATTTTTCAAGGTCAAGTTTTTCCGGTTCAAACTGCATAAATCCGTTGTTATCGTGGGACATTTCAATAAAAGTCGCCTCCGGTGCAAGAATGCTGACTGTATCAATGCACTTTCCGACAGTCGCAAGCTGTACCAGTCCCGCACCGCTTCGCAGCGCTCCCGATACCGCAAAATATGCCGCACCTCTCATATTATTACTTCCGGCAATAATCAGAATTTTCCCGAAATTCCCCTTATGTGAATCGCTTTTGCGTTTGGGAGGAAAATCCGGAAAACTTTGTCTTTCAATAAGGGAGTATTTTCTTTCTGTCACCGTACAGGCATTTTCCGGAATCCCTATATCAGCAATGATTATTTTTCCGCAGAAGTCCTTTAACGGATACTGTGTCATTCCTGTTTTCATAAAACCAAAAGTTACAGTTTCGTCTGCCCTAAAAGTCCCGTCCGATACCGTACCCGTATGATTGTTGCCGCCGCTTGGAACGTCAACCGCTATTCTGTAGGCATTTTCATTAAGGGCGAAAATATCAGATATTTTTTTGTCAAGTCCGCCGTGAAAACCTGTCCCGAAAACTCCGTCAACAATTATGTCAGCTTCTGATATGCACTGATAATTTCCTGAAACATCAATACGTCCTGAAACTCTGCCATACATTTCTTTTGCAAGTTCAGTCTTTGGCGTTCCGCAAACTAAAACTATACTGATATTCTTATAGCCCATATCAAGGAGATTTTCCGCCGCAACTGAACAGTCACCGCCGTTGTTTCCAGTGCCGACAAGAAATACTATTTTCTTATCATCATTGCAATGACTGTCAATGATTTCCGCAAGCTTTTTTCCGGCATTTATCATAAGCGTTCTTTTGGAAACTCCGCACGCTTCGGAATTATCTTCAATATTCCTCATCTGCTCCGGTGTAACTATATGCATTGTTCACACTTCCCTTTTCAGATAAGTGACATCCTCCCCCACCTAAAGAGGCGTGGGCTTCCTCTTGCAGAAGCAAGCAGTCGGTTCTCGTTCGAGTAATCCATTGATTACAGCATAAGCGAGCTAACCCCGTGTGTCCCACGGTTATGACAAATTTGCTTGCAATCTCTCGCTTTGCACATGTTACATCCCGACTGACTACGGGAAAAAGAGGTCAATTTGTCAGAATCCCTTATCATAGGCGGAATGATTACCCCTAATCCTTTCTCCTTTCATAATCTCCATACCAGCGGCTTGGTTTTCGCTCTGGTGTGGTATGGGCAAAAAACGAAATACAATATCCTGATTGTATCCTTATTATAATTCTATTATATAATAGTTTGTCTGATTTGTCAATATCTGCTACAAACGCAATTCATCCCCCACTTTCGCTCACTTCGTTCGCTTAGAAGTGGGGGATTTCTTGCTGATATGGTTAAAATAATGGTGATAGTCTGTCCAGTATTCCAGATAGTAAAGTATATCCTTTTTAGACCTTGTTTCCAGTTTATGAATCGGATTATAAAACGGATTTTCCATAGTTGTGTCGACCATATAAAGAATGTACCGTCCGTTGTCCAAACCTCCGTACCAGCCAAGGTCAATAAGCAGATTGTTATTTTCAAGCTGCAAAAGGTCTTCGCATAATTCGATACTGTCCTGCGGACTGTCTGTTTCGGGGTCATATTCGGAAAAGTTATTATATTTTACCGTCCAGCCCGAAGTGATTCTTAACGGCTGTAATTTATATTCCATATTGTTCCTCCTGAAAATCGGAAATTTCCCTGTCCAGATAATCAAAAAGCATCTGCCACATATCATCACCGCTGTTAAGATACAACTGACTTTCCAGTGATTCAATTTTATCTGCAACTTCCGGATTCAGTTCATGGTCGTCGCTAAAAACTGAAATATCATATTCACTGTAACCGCCGCTTAAAAACTCCCCTCTAATTATGTCAGGCGGTGCAATGCGGCATATTTCCGTAAGGATTTCAGCGTCTTTGAAGTCTCCGATTGCTTCAAAGGCTTTTATTATTTCGGGTGCATAATGTCCTATTGAGTTTTCAAGAAAAGTAAATATCCCTTCCATATTAAGTTCAGTGTCAAAATCTATAAGAAACGCCGCTGTTTTAATAAAGTCAGCATATTCAAGCCATTCTGTACGCTCCCTGTCCCACAATTCAAGGGATAGTTTTTCACATATTTCCTTACCTGAAAAACTCTTTATATCAATGCAACTTCCGTCAATCCATTTCATATGTGTTTACTCCTAAGTTTTGCCGGCAGAAATTTATTTATGTTGTCGAGCATTTTTTCATCCGGCGCAAAGACAAGTCTTGTAAGACCATAAACCCCATGCTGAAAGTCCGCATAATATTCATGTGATGCGATATTATCTGAACTTATAACAACGGTCATATTGTCCGGTTCGTCAATGTCTTCCGTATACTTTCCGAAAGCAGTAAACGTACGCACTTCAACGCTTATGAGGGACTTGCGTTTTTTCTTTGCAATAATCTTGTCAACATCAAGTTCGCCGTTAGTGAAAGCATACTCATACTCAATATATGATGACTGCATAATATTAAACGTCCCGTAACCAGCCGCCGCCGCCAGAATAAATCCCACAAACGACAATACAGGACTTCCAAGCATAAGCACTCCCAGTACTGCAAATATCAGTGTTCCGGTTATTCCAAGCACTGTCATAAGAATGCGTTTTGTCTTTTCTGATGCCGTTTCATTTTTTACCACAAGCTGTTCTGCAAAATTATCCATAGTTTTTCAAAACTCTCCTTTTTATTGAATATACATTATAATAACACAAAAAATCATACTTTTCAAGAAATATCCCCGTTTTTTAAAATAATTAACCATTCTGGAAAACTTTATTTGACGAAAACGCTTTAATATGCTATAATATAAAAAAGGGGGCGGAAGTATGGAGTTTATATTAGTTGTTGCAGTAATAGCCGTGCTTTGCATAATATTCCGGATAAGTACCGACATCATAATTATGGGAGTTTCAATATTTATCGGACTGATTCTTGTTTCTATGGTGTTGTTATTTGTGTACTTTTTCATACGCCTGCTGTTTTCCAAAAAACATGAAGCATATTTTTCAAGAATAGACAGACCGGAAAAAAGTAAATTCCGGACAGCATATTACATAGTTGATGAGGTGGAATACCCTTGTGTATTTCCGGCAGAGGGAATATTTCTGAATACCCTCTACAAAAAAGACAGGAAATATCATGTCCGCCTCAACTCACGAATGAAACGTGTATTTGACCGTTTCGCAACCGCAACATGTACAATCGGATTTTTGTTAAGCATATTTATTGTGACTGCGGCAATTGCCCTATATATCATAGCTTGAATAAGGAGTTTTCAATGGATAGGAATTTCAACAGTATTCACGGAACTGACAGCCGTCTGAAAGAAAAAATTTCAGAGATGTCTCCTGACGATATTTCACTTTATGATGCCGCCGAACTGCTGAAAGTCTTCGGTGACGCAACAAGAATACGTATAATTTTCGTACTTTGTCGTGGTGAGCTTTGTGTGCGTGACATTGCAAGTCGTCTCAAAAAGACGCAGTCCGCAATATCTCACCAACTGAGAGTACTCAAACAGGCACGGCTGGTAAGCACACGCCGTGACGGTAAAACTATTTTTTATTCGCTTTGCGATGACCACGTAAAAACTATTTTCTATCATGCTATCGAACATGTAATGGAGTGATTTATTATGCAGTATTTTGACTTTCATACACACGCATTCACGGACAGTCTCGCCGAACGTGCGTTATCAGGGCTTTCAGACACAAGCGGAAAGACTCCTGCAACAGACGGTACAATAAAAGGTCTCCGTGAAATAATGAACAGAAATAATATAAGTGAATTTCTGCTGCTTCCGGTAGCAACGAAGCCCTCGCAGCAGACAACTATAAACAACTGGGCAGCGGAAGTTACGGGCAACGGTCTATATGCCTGCGGAACGATTCACCCCGATGCTGACAACGCCATTAAGGAAATCGAACGCATAAAATCTCTCGGACTGTACGGCGTTAAATTCCATTCGGAATATCAGCATTTCTGTCCGGACGAGGAAAGAATGTTTCCGATATACAGAAAAATCGCTGAAACAGGACTTTTTGCAATATTTCACGGAGGCTGGGACCCTTTCGGTGAAGCTGAAATCCGCTGTACTCCGGAACGCATGGCACGAGCCGTAAGAGAAGTACCGGAACTTGAATTTGTAGTTGCACATCTTGGCGGTATAAACGTCTGGGATGACGTTGAAAAATATTTAGCCGGAAAATTTGACAATCTATGGCTTGACGTAAGCGTTATCGCAAGTTTCGGAATAGACGGAAATCAGCTTATGAGAATTATTCAGACTCACGGAACTGACAAGATACTTTTCGGGAGCGACTGCCCATGGGATAATCCCCGAAATGAAATAAATATGCTTGACTGTCTGCCGCTGACGGAAGACGACAGGGAAAAAATATTTTTCAGAAACGCACATAATCTTCTTAAACTTCCAAAGTATATATAATTTTACTGATTAACAGAATATTAGGATATTGTCACTAAAATAATAACACTAACTTTACAGACTTGTGATAGAATATACCATAAGTAGTATAAGGGGGGCTAATATGAACTCTGAAAACGATACAGAAAAAACTACTATAGATGTTGTTGAGGAATTTGACTATTCAACGCAGAATGAAAATTACAACAGCAGTTTCAGAAAATGGCGGAAAAATAAAAATAATCCTTTTGCCTTCAACTTTTCGGTAAACAAGAAAGAAAGTGTTTTCATAGACGGCAAAGGTTTTGTAAATGATTCTCCTGCTAAATCGGAACTTGAAACGATAAGCAGGATTTTTTTTATAATCGGTTCAGCGATGCTTATGTGGGTCGCTATCGACAATATTATAGGAAAAATGATTATATATGTTCTGGACTTTATGGGAGTTAACATACATACAACATTTTTCAGTACATCTTGCTACGGCGGAAGTATAGAAATTGTTACTGCTATGATTGTAATAACGCTTGTTAAAATATACATTCCGGTATTATATATCCATAAAAAACTTAAAATGCCTTTTTGTGTAGAGTTTATGAGTACAATGAACCATCCGACTGAGTTGATAAGTGCGATTGCAATGTCGCTTGCCGTATGTACCATAGCAAGCATTCCTGATGCATATTCAAGTAGTGCAAACGAAATATATTCATACTTCAAAAGCATAAATGCTGATATGTCAGTATGGGGACAGACCGAATATGTTATCTATACAATATTTGATGTTATTATAGTGTCTGTGTCTACGGAGATACTTTTCAGAGGAGCTGTTTTTTCTGCACTCCGGCAGTTCGGAGATGTTTTCGCTGTTATTATAACGTCCGTATCTGCGGCGCTCCTTACGCAGAACTTTCAGGATATGCCGACAATGCTGTTTATTTCGGTAATAGCATCGGTCGGTATGCTGAAAAGCGGGTCAATATTCACAGCGTTTGCGGTAAGCACGGTCTTCAAAATGTATCAGCTCACCATTGTAATCATTGAATCAGGCAATTCTGACAATATGTGCTTTGTACGCAACCTTGTTATGATGATAATTTTTACAGTAAGTATCGTTACAACATTTGCCGTAAACATTGTAAAAAAACACAAAAACAAAAAGTATTTTGCCGTATATAATTCCGAAATATCTTTGAAAGAAAGACTTATACATTCATTCAAATCGTTTCCGTTTGCGGAAGTAACAGCAGTATGTCTTATTTCCGCACTTATAAAAATAATATATTAATCGAAAGGTTTATTATATGGACGTATATATGAAAAGAGCCATCGAACTTGCCGAACTTGCCGCAAGTGAGGGCGAAGTTCCGGTCGGAGCGGTTGTTGTAAAGAAAACTACCGGAGAAATAGTCGGCGAGGGCAGAAATATGCGTGAGAGTTCCAGAAACGCCCTCGCTCACGCCGAAATCATTGCTATAGACATGGCTTGCCGCACTCTTAATGGCTGGAGACTTCCGGATTGTGCGATATATATTACTCTTGAACCCTGCCCGATGTGCTGCGGAGCTATCATAAACGCAAGAATTGATGATGTTATCTTCGGGGCTTATGATATGAAAAGCGGTTCAGCGGTATCGGTGCAGAAGATTTTTGAACTGCCTTATAATTATCGTACGGAAGTCACCGGCGGCGTTATGGAAAAAGATTGTGCAGACGTTTTGACGCTGTTTTTCCGAAGACTGCGGGAAAAGAAAAAAATTCAAAAAAATTTTCAGAAAACACTTGACAAATCCGTTTTAATGTGATATAATGTTAAAGCAGTCAGGTGATGTCACCTTATAAACCTGATTATTACTGCAATGCGAGTGTGCTGGAATAGGCAGACAGGCACGTTTGAGGGGCGTGTGTCGAAGGACGTATGGGTTCAAGTCCCATTACTCGCACCATTTAAAGACTTCTCTTTGAGAGGTCTTTTTTATTTTTCAGACTAACAGGGCAGTCCGCCCTGTTTTAGTATCCGAAAAAAATTCCCCGTCTGTTCAGACGGGGGAGTATGTCAATTCTTGTCAAGTGCGCTGTTAAGTTCTTCAGATGTTACAGGCAGGTCATCTTTGGACAGTATCTGAAGGTCTATCATCTGGATAGCCAGAGCGTCCATAGGAGTAAGTCCGCCGCCTGCGTCAACTACGTCTGCGGCATTTTTCTGTTCTTCGTTGAGGGAGTACTCATCGGGATTGGATATTGCCTGCATTATAAGTACAGCGTCCGCAAGGCTGAGTTTTCCGTCGCCGTTAGCGTCACCGAGCAATCCAGCGGTTGTGTTTGTAGTCGGTTCTTCGTCAAGTGCCACAAACTCATGTTTATACTTTTCTGCATATGTCTGTGCGGTTGAATCGGTATAACCATAGATAACTGTTTCTTTATTGCCGCTTAAACAACCGTCGCTAAGTTTGCATTCAGGATTTAATACAGTTATCTTTTTGAGGCTTGAACAGCCTAAAAAAACAACTACACCAAAACTTTTAACCTTTTCTGGTATTGTTACTTCTTTAAGTGATTCACAGCTCCTAAATGTTCCATATTTTATTTCTTTAATATTTTCAGACAATTTAACAGTTTCAATATTAATACAATTTTCAAGTAAGTTACAACCTATGTTTTCTACCGTGTCTGGCATGATAAATTCAGTCAGACTTTCGCAACCCAAAAAAGCATAATCTCCTATACTCCTTAAAGTGTCCGAAAGTTTTATATTATCGAACTTTGCACAGCCTTCAAATGCACGTGCCTGTATTCCTGTTAAATCGTCTGCAAACGATACGCTTTCCAGACTGGTACAATAATAGAAAGTATATTCTCCGATAGTTTTTATATTTTTCGGAAGCGAAACACTTGTAAGTGAACTACAACCCCAGAAAACGCCGCTTGCCATAGATGTAAGACTTTCCGGAAGTACAAGAGAACCGGGCAGGTTTTTACAGCCTCTGAAAGCGTAAGCGTCGAGTTTTTTCAGATTAGCAGGCAAATTTACAGAAGTGAGTGCAGTACAATCACTAAATGAACCCCAGCCAATAACAGTAAC
>CAMWRL010000069.1 GCA_947176685.1 uncultured Ruminococcus sp.
GTATTTTTAAATCCTTGTTTTTCAATTATAACCCCCATAAATAAATTGTTTCATCTTTTATCTCCTATAATTTCGGGTTTGTGACTCCATTAAATAACGATTTACCTTAGTAATAATTATACATCAAAGTCGCTGCATTGTCAACAGAAATGCCATAGTATTTTTGAGTTATAATCAAAAATACTATGGCTAAAACTTATTTATAAACGCCCATCTTTATCAGATTTTTTTGGTTACATACATCTGTCGGATATTTTGAATATTCTCCGTGAGCTTATCTGCGGCGGAAGACTGTTGGTCATTGCGCCGTTATAGACTATCCGCACACGGTCGTCAATGCTGAAACGACACGCACACGGAGTATTTACAACAACTTCCTGCTCCGTCCTGCTGTCACGCACAAGAAGATTTCCATTATTTACTTCAAGTACAGTTGCACACATAATCATAATTATCACCTCACAATTATAATATGCACTCCGGCAAGGATTTGACAAAGTTTTCATAATATGCTATAATATCGCCAAAAAGAAAGGAGATTTCTTTATGAATAAAATATACATCGTTGAGGACGACAGGTCAATACGCACTGAACTTGCGGAACTGCTAAACAATTCCGGCTATGAAACCGAATGTCTTACGGACTTTTCGGACGCTGAAAACAGCATAATAAATGCCAGACCTGACCTTATTCTGCTGGACATAAATATTCCGGCAGTCAATGGCGAAATGCTTTTAAGAAAACTGCGCAAAAAGACTGATACTCCGGTAATAATGGTCACAAGCCGCACTTCCGAAGCTGACGAGGTACTTTCAATGAGTTACGGTGCGGACGACTATATTACAAAACCCTACAATCCGACTATTCTGCTGCTGAGGATTTCGGCAGTACTCAAACGTGCCTCAAAAGCCAATATCAGGACTTCATACAGGAATCTGACTATAAATTCCGCAAAAGGCAGTCTTTCGGACGGCATTACCGAAACGGTACTGACTAAAAATGAAATGATTATATTTCAGTTACTGCTTGACAGACAGGGACATATTGTTTCCCGCAACGATATTATGACGGCTTTGTGGGACAATGAGGAATATATAAATGATAATGCACTTACAGTAAATATAAGCCGTCTGCGTAACAAGCTGTCTGATTTCGGTTACGGAAATGCCATAGAAACTCGCAAGAAACAGGGGTATATTCTGGTATGAGTTTCGGAAAATTTCTGTCGGACAGGCTTGTTTCAGTTATAATAACTCTGGTGACATGGTTTATTTTATGGAACTTCTTTACAGTATTTCACCTTACGTCACAACAGATACTTATAATCGGTATAATATATTTTCTGTCCGCCGTCATAAAAATACTGTGGGAGTTTTTTCGGAAACGTGATTTTTACAATAATATGGTTTCAAACTGCGATTCTCTGGAAAGTAAATATCTGTTGTCCGCAATGACTGAATCTCCTGACTTCTACGAAGGACGCATAATATATGAAATACTCTGTACTACCAATAAGTCAATGTGCGACAGCGTGGCAGAATATCGCAGAAGTTCAGAGGAGTTTCAAGAGTATATAGAATTATGGGTACACGAAATAAAATTACCTGTAGCAAGCCTTTTGCTTATGTGCCACAACAATCCGGATATTGACGGAAAATATAATGAACAGCTTCGGCGTATAGATGACTGCATAGAAAACGTCATGTATTATGCACGAAGTGAAAACGTCCGCAAAGACTATATAATAAAAGAAGTATCGCTTAAAAGGGCTTTTGCCAACATAGCTATAAGAAACCGTGAGGAACTCCAGCAGAGAAACGTCACTCTTAAAACAGAAAACCTTGATATTCCGGTAATGACGGACAGCAAGTGGCTTGAATATATAATGGGACAGATTATCGGCAACAGTATGAAGTACTTTTCGCCGGAGCGTGAACCACAGATTTATGTATACGCCGTTGACGACAGCGAAAAAACCGTGCTTCATATACGTGACAACGGTATTGGAATACCTGCATCGGACTTGCCGTATATATTCGAGAAGTCCTACACCGGAATCAACGGTCATACTCACTCCAAGTCAACCGGAATGGGTCTTTATATAATAAAAAATCTCTGTGAAAGTCTGGGTCACGAAGTGAAAGCCGTTTCGGAAACAGACAGCTTCACGGATATATCAATAACTTTCGGAAAAAACAGTTTTCTGAAAATACCCGACATTACAGAATTGTAATATTCCGTAACATTGAACGAACGACAAAACAGAAAATTTGCTGTATAATAAAATCATCAAAAACAAGGAGGCAGCAAAATGGAATTATTAAAAATACAGCAAATCCAGAAATACTATGGAAGTAAGTCCAGCCTTACAAAGGCTATCAATGACATTTCCTTCACGGTCAATACGGGGGAGTTCGTGGCTATAATGGGGGCTTCCGGAAGCGGCAAGACTACTCTTTTAAACTGCATTTCAACGATTGACAGAGTAACTTCCGGTCACATCTACCTCGAAAATACCGACATAACCACTCTCAAAGGCAAGCAGCTGAATAAGTTCAGGCGTGAAAAACTCGGCTTTATCTTTCAGGACTTCAATCTTCTGGACACCCTTACGGCTTACGAAAATATCGCTCTTGCGTTGTCTATACAGAAAATCAGTCCTGACGAAATCGACAAGGCTGTCAGAAACGTTGCCAAACAGCTTGACATTACGGGAGTACTGCAAAAATACCCGTACCAGATGTCAGGCGGTCAGAAACAGCGTATAGCGTCTGCAAGGGCAATCGTCACCAATCCGAAACTAATCCTTGCGGATGAACCTACAGGAGCGTTGGATTCAAAGTCCGCAAAAATGCTTCTGGAGCGTTTCAACTACCTCAACAGGGAACATGATGCCACTATTATGATGGTAACTCACGACAGTTTTACAGCAAGCTATACATCAAGGGTCATGTTTATCAAGGACGGTAAGATTTTCCACGAAATCAGCCGTGGCGATGACAGCCGCAAACAGTTTTTTGACAAGATAATAGACGTGGTTACGCTTCTGGGAGGTGACGTAAACGATGCTCTTTAAGCTCTCGGTCAGCAATATCCGGAAGAGTTTCCGTGACTATGCCGTGTACTTCTTTACGCTGATAATCGGTGTATCTGTATTCTACGTTTTCAACGCCATTGGCGAACAGACAGCATTTCTTAATATATCGCAGAGCCGTAATGACATAATAGGTTTGCTGAAACAAATGCTTTCCGGTGTAAGCGTATTTGTAGCGTTTGTGCTTGGACTGCTGATAGTATACGCAAGCCGTTTTCTTATGAAACGCCGCAACAAAGAATTTGCCCTTTACCTTATACTCGGAATGAGCAAGGGCAGGATTTCGGCAATACTCCTGATAGAAACAATCATTATCGGACTTGGTTCGCTTGTTGTCGGACTTTGTATAGGCGTAGGACTATCGCAGTTAATGAGTACGCTCGTTGCAAATCTCTTTGAAGCCGATATGACGGAATACAAGTTCATAATATCAAACGAGGCTATCGCTAAAACTGCTGTGTATTTCGGAATCATGTATATTATTGTAATGATATTCAATAGTTTCATGATAAGCAAGTGCAAACTTATAAATCTGTTGCAGTCGGGCAAAAAGTCCGAAAAACTCAGGCTCAGAAACCCTGTATTTTGCGTGATTGTGTTTATAATATCCGCATGTGTGTTAGGATATGATTATTATATAGCAGGCTGGAAAATGGAAACACTGAATAATAAAATACTTGCTAAAATGATTCTTGCAGGAGCAGTTACAACATTTTTAATATTCTGGTCTGTATCGGGCATGATGTTAAGGGTTGTAATGTCAATGAAAAAAACTTATTACAAAGGTCTTAACAGTTTTACTTTCCGGCAGATAAGCAGTAAAATCAATACAGCGGTTGCATCAATGACAATTATCTGTCTTATGCTTTTCGTAACTATATGTACATTGTCGTCTGCTTTCTCAATAAGAAATTCAATGAATGCCAACCTTAAAGAAATGTGTCCAGCTGATTTTGAACTGGAATATACTGAACACAATAATCAGACATATCAGAACACGCATGTAGACATTGTAGAAAAAGCTAAAGAATATGGTTACGATTTTGAAGAAGATTTCAGTGAGTATGTACACTTCCACGATTACAACGATGATAACCTTACTTTTGCCGACTCTCTTGGCAGTCACCTTGAAGAAATCCAACAGCAATACAGATTTATGGACTATGAATCACTTGAAGATATTGTCAGACTAAGTGACTATAATGCACTTATGCGAATCTATGGCAGAAAAGAAATCTCGCTCAACGAAAATGAATTTGCTGTAATGTGCGATTTCAAGAGTATCAAGGCAATAAGAGATGAAGCTCTCAAAACAGATAAGGAAATAACAGTTTTCGGACATACTCTCACATCAAAGTATGATGAATGTCAGGACGGCTTTATAGATATATCGTCACAACATATCAATGCCGGATTCTATGTTGTACCCGACAGCGTTGTTGACGAAAACCACGCAGTTACAGATTATCTCATAGGCAATTACAACGCCGGAACAAAAGAAGAAAAACAAGCCGTTGAAGAAAAATTTGCAGATAAATACAGAAATTTCTTCAAGGACTATAAATCAGATGTCAATGACAAAAAGATGGGTTATATGTATTCCATTAATACAAGAATTGACATTGCAGAAGCTACTATCGGTCTTGGTGCAATGATTACATTCCTCGGACTGTATATAGGTCTTATTTTCCTTATTTCATGTGCTGCGATACTCGCTCTTAAACAACTCTCCGAGAGCGTTGACAGCATTTCAAGATATGAGATGTTACGCAAAATAGGCGTTGAAGAAAGCGATTTATCAAAATCCCTTTTCAGACAGACGGGAATATTTTTCCTCCTTCCGCTTCTTCTCGCCTGCGTACACTCTGTATTCGGTATGAAATTCTCGACATATATACTTGAAGTTTTCGGCACAGAAAAGCTTGCCGAATCAATAGGCTTTACGTCAATAATGATACTGCTGATATATGGCGGATACTTCCTGATAACATATTTTTGCAGCAAATCAATTATCAAAAGCCATAAATAATATATCTCCCCTGCTCCTGCGGGGGAATTTTTCTGTTGATACGCTACGGAAAATATGCTATAATAGTTTACGGGAAGTGATTGAATGATATATGAAAACTGCCGTTTATGTCCGAGACGCTGCGGCGTAAACAGATATGAAAAAAAGGGATTTTGCGGAACAGGTACGGAAATACTGTCCGCAAAAGCCTGTCTGCACCAATGGGAAGAGCCTTGTATATCCTACAGAAACGGTGCAGGAACGTTTTTTTTCAGTGGCTGTAATCTGCACTGCTGTTTCTGTCAGAATAACGCCATAAGCAATGAACTTTTCGGGAAAGCCATTACATACAGTCAGCTTGCGGATATTTTTCTGTCATTGCAGGAAAAGGGTGCTGACAATATTGAACTTGTTACACCTACGCATTTTGTACCGTCAATAATAAAAACCCTCGACCTTGTGAAACATAAACTCCGGATTCCGATAATATACAACTCCGGCGGTTATGAACTTCCGGAAACAATAGACCTGCTCAACAGCTATATTGACGTTTATATGCCCGATATAAAATACTTTTCACCGAAAGTCTCCGCACGGTACGCCAGCGCTCCGGACTACTTTGAATATGCGTCACGTTCCGTACTTGCAATGACCCGACAGACCGGAAAACCCGTCTATAACGCAGGCGGCGGACTTATTAAAGGTACTCTTATACGTCACCTTGTACTGCCGTCCAACCGCCACGATTCTATGAAAATTATGGACTGGATTTCCCGAAACGTTCCGGAATCGCCCGTCAGCATTATGAACCAGTATACGCCGTTTGACTTTATAGACGACAGGTTTCCAGAACTGAAACGCCGTCTTACAAAAATGGAATACAACAGCGTTGTGTGTTACGCCGAAAAGCTCGGAATCAACGGCTACACACAACAGCAGTCGTCAGCCAACGAAAAGTACGTGCCGGACTTTGATTTGTCGGGACTGTAATATAACAGTTGTCCGGAACATAATATATACAAACAAATAATACGGAGTGTTGAATTTGAAAATTATGAACTTTGTTTTGAGTACAACTGTTATGCTTGCCGGAAACAGCGTTTCAGATATAGATTTCGGCGGCGGTACGGCGGAAGTGTCAATAAACGCCGGAATGTTTGAACAGAACTCCAACGGCTATCACAAGGACATAGCTGTATTGTCATCTGTACTTAGCCAGTGCGCTTACAACGGACAAAACCTCAATAACGCCTATGAAAAACTTGGATTTGACCTTGAAAATGATGTAACGCTTTTCGGTTATGCCGAACAGCCCAACAACGCCGATTATAACACTAACCTTATAAATACTACTGATGATTCATTAGCGTTTTCGCTTGCAACACGGGAACTTGACAATACCCGTCTGTTTGTCGTGACACTGCGTGGCACTAATCTGAACAGTACAAGCGATATTTTACAAGATATTTCAATATTCGGTTCGGACTTCTATAAGGACTATTCCCCGACCGGTTTTCTGAATTTTTTCCAAAAGGTCTCAATCGGTATGAGTCTTTACCTTGACGAACACCCCGAAATTACAGAATCCGCTGACAACGGTACTTTAAAAATTCTCATTACCGGACATAGTTTAGGCGGTGCAGGCACTAATTTACTGGGAGCTTATTTCAATACCCACGATGACAACAATTATAACGGCTTTTCCGGAAACAACGCCGTAAACGTCATGTACAGCGAAAAACTTGACATTCCGCAGAATGATATTTTTGTGTACAGCTTTGCTTGTCCCAACGTCTATTACGGTGACACTGATTTTGTTGACTGCGATAATGTTATCAACGTAATTAATGAAAGCGATTTGATACCGCAAGTTCCTGACGGACAAAGGTTCGGACAGTCTGTATATTTTGACAAAAATGACGATAACGGTTTTTCAGCACACTACGGTTACAAGTACATAAACGCCGTTGAAAACGATATTCCGGACGGTGTACGCTATTACGGCGGTGCGGTTGACACCCGACTTACTGAACAGATGTTTCAACAGGATTCCACAGAGTACCACAAGGATATTGCCGAAGTCGCTTCTGCACTGAGTTCAGCCGCATACAACGGAAAACGCCAGTCCGGTTATTATATAAACTCCGCATACAGACAGCTTGGATTTACTTCGGACAACATTGAGATTTACGGCTATCCATCAGAAAACTTTTCATTTTCGATTGCCTCATGTGAAGTCGGTGAAACAACCGTACTTGCAGTAACTCTCAAGGGCAACAGCGGAAAAAAAGATTTCTACAACCAGATAAACAGAGATTTCAGTCAGCCTTTCGGAAACAGTTTGACAAATCCGAATTATTATGATTTCTACATACAGGTTAAAAACGCTCTTGATGAATATATTTCCGCACACGATATTATTAACACCGCACAAAACGGTAAACTTAAAATTTTAATCAGCGGTCACAGTATAGGCGGTGCATGTGCTATGATTCTTGGAACGGAACTGAACAGTTCGGAATCGGTTCTGAAAATTCCGCAGGAAGATGTATTTGTTTATACATTCGGAAGCCCGTGCGTATATAGTTCAGCAGTTGACTGCCCGAACGTTATTAACATAATGAACGAAAGCGATATTGTAACTCTTATGCCGTTTGGCACAAAGTCCGGAAAGACTGTCACATTTGATACGGGAAACTTCGGAATGAACTGCTATGAGCCAAAAATTTATACAGAAAATCTTCCAGACACGAGCATCTACACTACATACAGGCAGATAATTTTAAATAATCCTTATGCGAACTTTGAAGTTATGGAAAACAGCTCCCCGATACCTGAAGACCGTCTGAAAACCCTCTCCGATGATGAACATACTTATATATTTCTGCCGTCAGGCAACTATAAGATAAAGTTTTCAGGCAGTACGGACGAATTTCTTGAGCTGTCCGCAAAAGACCAGAAAGGCTTTGAAAAAAATTACAGCAACGTTTCCCTTACGGACGGCAAAACAATTGAATTTGACTTGGAAAATAATGAAATGTTTGTCACTGACGTAAACGGCAATAATATTATGCGTATTCTGACGGACGGTACAGAAAAGAAAATTAAAAAATATTCTGGTTCAATAACGGTCGGTACAGCTGTCGGAATGGGTGCAGTTATAATTACAGGGCTGTCGCTTCTGACAAAACGCAGAAAAAAAGAAGACTGAAGTCTTCTTTTTTTTGCATAACTATACGGTTGCGCCTTTAAGAAACAATATTTTATCATTTTTCAAGTCAATACGTATAGTCTCACCGCTTGTAATTTCGGAACGCACTATCATTCCTGCCAGTTCGTTCTCGATAAGCTCTGTAACACGCCTTTTTATAGGTCTTGCACCGTATTTGTCGGTTTCCTTTGCGGACGCTACCGCTTCAACCACTTTCGGAGAATAACTAAGTTCTATTCCTAAACTTCCGGCACGTATGCGCAGATTTTCAAGGGTTATTCTGCTTATCTTCATAAGGTCTTCACGCTCCAGCGACCGGAATACTATCAGTTCATCAATTCTGTTGATAAACTCTGGCGTAAAATGTTCCCTGAGCCTTGTCAATACATAGTCCTCGTTGGCTGTATCCGGATTTTCCGTAAAACCTACCAGTGATTTTTTACTCAACTGGTCAGCACCTATATTTGAAGTCATAATTATAATGCAATTCCTGAAACTTACCCGTCTCATAGTTGAGTCCGTAAGAATACCGTCATCAAGTATCTGTAACAAGACGTTCAGTACTTCAATATCAGCCTTTTCGATTTCGTCAAAAAGCAACAGCGAATAAGGATTGCGGCGTACCCTTTCGCATAAATTGCTCGGCTGTTCATCGTAACCTGCGTATCCGGGAGGTGCGCCGATAAGCTTTGACACCGAATGTTTTTCCATATATTCCGACATATCAATGCGGATAAGGTTATTCCCTGAACTGTACATGCAGTCTGCCAG
>CAMWRL010000070.1 GCA_947176685.1 uncultured Ruminococcus sp.
GTATGATGGCAGACGGGATTTTATGTACAGCGATATTCCGGAACTTATGAAGATTCTGCTGAGGGAAGAAGCGTGGTTTGAGATTGTGACCGACCGTTACAGAATTGATGTCGGCTATGATTACTATATTCATGTATACACCGAAAGAATTTTAAAGAAGCCGGACAACTTTCCGGAGGGAATTTTTCTGGAAAAACTATAAATTTGAAGTAAAGGCGGCGTAACACTTTAGGTTACACCGCCTTTATTTTATGTATGAATTATACACCGTTTTTTTGTTTGTTCTTTTTCTGCCAGCGTATATCCGTACCGCAGAAACGAATACTTTTATATTGAGTGGTAATACGTGATACTACTCTTTCATCATATCTTTGCTGTATATTTTCATAACTCAGATTAGTGCTTATAATAGTCGGAATATCACGGTTAAGCCGTGTATTTATGATATTGTATATCGTTGAAGTATAAAATGGTGTAGTATGTTCTGTTCCAAGGTCGTCAAGAATCAACAAATCTGTCTGCATTACAAGGTCAGTTATTTCAGAATTGTGTTCACGGCTGAAATGTTCCTTTTCAATTTCGTGGAGTATATTTATTGCTGAATCATAAATGACGCTATATCCCTTTTCAAGTACCTTGTTGGCTACTGCAAGTGAAAGGTGTGTTTTACCCAGTCCGGTATTTCCGAATATGAGGATACTTTCCGAATGAAGATTGAAATTGACTGCATAGTTTTTAAGATAATCGAATATGCGTTTCATAGTGAAATAGTTTTCGTCTTTATAATATGACAGACTGAAAGTATCAAAACTTGAAAGTTTAAGTTGAGAATGTTTATTCATTTCATCTGCCTCAAGCTTTCCGCAAAGCTGGTTGAAACATTCACACATCACGGCGTTGTCGTCATATCCGGTGTCGTGGCATTTCGGACAGTTATAATGAATTTCAAGATAGTCAGCCGGATAGCCATTATTTACAAGATGCCATCTTGACGCTGCCTGTGCGTCAAGATTGTCACATTTGAGCTTTTCAATCATTTGCTGTTTTTGTACAGCATTACAGCCCGACATACAGATTTTTACAAGGTCTTTTCCTGCATTTGCTATCTTGTTGTTGATTTCCCGTATCTGCGGAAGTTTCCTGTTTATTTCTTCTATACGGCGGTCATTTTCTATAACAGCATTATGCCGGCGGTTCTGCAATATTATTTGTGCTTTGTCAAATATTTCAGGATTCATTCTGTATCACCTCAAAAATCATTTACAAATATCTTATACATATCAATATTAAAATCACTGTTTTTCTTTTTGGGATTTGTGCTGTTTGTTACGGTGTTGTTTTTCTTTTTGTATAGTTCATCATTTTCCTGAGCTTCCTGCAAAGTTGTAATGCCGTTTTCGTGCCATCTTTTTATAATTCCGTTTATATAATCTATACTAAGTTGATTTCCGCAGCGGGGCAAAGACTTTTCATATGCGTATTTCAACATTTCCATATTGATACTCCAGTTTTTCCAGTCTGCTGTCATTTTCTCCTGCTCCTCTGTAAGACGGTCGATTTCCAAAGTACGCATAACCTTGTGCATATAGTCATGTGAAGCTTTAAGCCGCTGTACTTCTTCCGTTGCAAGTTCCAAAGTATCTATATTGTCCCTGACCCACTGACAGGCTATAGCATATATGTAATCCGGATAAGTTTTGTTAATATCTTTACAGTACCCTATGAGGGTCATAATTACTTCTTTCTTCATTCCCAAAGTATTATACATATCTGCTATATATGAAATATATACATTATTCACAGTTCCAAGTACGGACTGTACAGCTTCCTGAAGTTCCGCAAAATCCGCATTATTTCTTATCAGGTCTGATACTTCGGTTCCTGTCCATTGCTTTTGCTTTCTTATAATTATCTCCGTTTTCTGTCCGGACGTACTTTCCGGAACAGTTTCATTTGCAATCAACTGTACGGCTGGCGGAGTCATATCAAA
This sequence comes from uncultured Ruminococcus sp., assembly GCA_947176685.1. Lineage (GTDB taxonomy): Bacteria > Bacillota > Clostridia > Oscillospirales > Ruminococcaceae > Ruminococcus. Next base: position 1,991 of record CAMWRL010000070.1, read on the forward strand.
TACAGGGGGCATAATGTCGTTTGTGTGTTGGTATGCAAGGACGTTTGTCTGCTGCCAGAACTGTATAGCATCTTCCACTTCCTGTAAACTGACTCCCGTATTGGACGCTATTTCTTTTTGTGTGCAGTTTTTTCCCGAACATCTCAGAATATATAACAAAACTTTTATATATGTTCCGCTTGCGACTTTCAGAAGCGTATCGACTACCACACAAGGCACTTCAAAGACATTTTCCGACACAATGCTGTTGGTTTTTATTTCCAAAAAAATTCCTCCTTTCAGAATATATTTCCCTGTAGATATTATAACATATTTTTTTTGAATTGTCACCATACATAATGCACAATTTTTATAGCGGATATTTTTCGTCAATCCTGAAATTAACGTTACGGTTTCCGGAACAGGGCTGTTTTACGGAAAAATTTGATTTATTGTCTTTTAGTATTTTCCGACTGCTCCTGTGTAATTGTATTATCTTCTTCAAGAATTTTTCTTGCCGTTGAATACTTGTACTTCCAGTGAGCGAGCTTTTCGGCAGAAACGGCATTTTTATCCGTGATGCGGCTTGTATCGGAATTGTGTTCAAGGTCGGCAAGCTTGACGGCTCTTGCAACTGCATTTTCACGGATTCTTTCCACGTATTCAAAGTAGTCAGTGCCTTTTTCGTGAGTAAGAAGCTTCAGAGCGTCAGTAACTTCCGGCGGAAATTCCTGCTCCAGCATTTCAAGGGTAACAGCAGTATCTTCCGCAACATCGTGGAGAAGTGCCGCACAAGTGCTTATTTCGTCCGACATCTGTTCGGCAACGTGGTACGGGTGAAAAATATATGGTACTCCGTTGACATCATACTGTCCGTTATGTGCTTTGTAGGCAATCCGCATTGCCTTATTGGTAAGTTCAGTATAAATCATATTTTCCTCCTAAAAAAAACGGGACTATGTTGTAACAGCAAAGTCCCTGTTTATTTTATATATTACTGTTTGGGTTCAAGTGACGAAAGGTCAAGTTTGAACGGCGCATATCTCTTGAATGAAGAACTATTCTTTTCCGGAATTATGTTTTCAGCAAGGGTTTCCATATAGTCAGTGAAGTCGTCATTGTATTTCAGAAGCTGGAGACTATATATATAGTCATCAGACCAGTAGTCGTCTTCGGTCATACGTTCCCTGAGGTCTCCCCTGATTAAAACATAAAGTGTATTTTCATCATACTCATACAGTGTAGCCTTATTCATTTCAAGTTTATCAAATACAAACTGTTTATATTCTCTGTCAGCCTTTTCGTAGTCGGATTCTTCTGTAGTTGTCGTTTCGGAATCCTCTGTTTCATCTGCGGTTGTTGTGGTGTATTTCTGCACAAGGCGTTCGTTTTCATAAGGGTCAGTGGTAGTTGTTGTCTGGGTAGTGTCTGTATCAGTAGTTGTGGTTGTTGTTGTGGTAGTTGTTGTAGTTTCTTCGTCCTCTGCGGCGGTAGTCTGAGTAGCGATATATTCTTCGTAGTCGGAACGGCACTCATTCATTTTAAACATCTTGTCCATATTGTCTTTTTCGCCGTTGACTTCCCTGACGTATTCTTCTGCTTTTCTGCGTAACGCTCTCTTGTCGTCATCACTGAGGGGGTCGCCGTTTTCGTCGGTCATATCAATTGAAATATACTTCACTCTTGCGAAGTTTTCGTCAAAGTAGTCCTTGAGTTCGTCTTCTGAACAGCCCTTTTCGCCCTCAAATCCGTAGTAATGGTCAAAGATAGCCTTCTGCATATACTCATATTCGCCGTAGTAGTTGGTGCCGCTTCCGGTAGCACTGATAATCTTCTTTATGGAATCTTTGCTTACACCATTCTTTGAATAGATGTCTGTACCTTCGGGGGCAAGCTTTTGTTCGGCTATCTGGTCGATTTCTGTAAGTTCTTCACTTGTAAGCTGACCGCCTATCTTAGCAAATTCGTTTTCTATAGCGGCGATATTGGCGCAGTATTCAACAGCCTTGTCCTGAATCCAGTCTTCAGCTTCAAGGTTGTCGATATGTGAAGCCTTTACTTCCTTGACGGTAGGTACAGTACCCTTTTGTTCCTGAATAATGCTTGCGGCGTCCTGATACGCAAGGATAGTATAAAATATGAAAAGTCCCGAACTTACGTCATAACCGTCAGCGGTCATAGCCATTTCAGTGCCTTTTCCTATAGTGGGAGTACATCCTACAGCGGTTGCCGCAAGTGCGAAAGAAGCTGCTGCCGCAACAAACTTATTGAATTTCATCATATTACATTCCTCCATTGAAATTTTACAGATACTAATATATTATACAACTTTTTTCCGTAAATGTCCATACCCTTACGAAATTTTTTTTTGAATCTGTCACGGAATTTTTATTTTCGGAAAAATTTATTTCAACTCTGCCTTGACTTATAGCTCCGGAAATGGTAGAATAATAATATATGTATTTCTGACAAACGGAGGTCTCATAATGAAAGTAACTCTTGTCTCACACACTCCCGAACCCGAAAAACTCGCCGCTACTGCCGCAAAACTCTGTTATTCGGACAGTAATATAGGTTCTTTGATGGATGGTCTTACAGATGACAGAATAAATGACTACATTAAAATGCTGGTTTCCATAGGTCACGAAAGCGTTATGGAACACGTTTCATTTACTTTTGGCATAGAGGGGCTTTCCCGTGCCTGCTCACACCAGCTTGTCCGCCACAGAATAGCTTCATATTCCCAAAAAAGCCAGCGGTATGTCAGTGAAGAGGGTTTTGAGTTTATAACGCCGCCTGCTGTCCGTGAAGTTCCAGAGGCAGAAGCCGAATATATGCGAATGATTGCGGAAATTACAGAAAGTTACAGTAAAATCGCCGGTCTGCTCACGGAGTACCACAAAAACAGCCTTATGCGTGACGGTGCGGACGAAAAAACGGCTCTCTCCAAAGCCCGCAAGCTCGCAAATGAAGACGCAAGATTCATACTTCCCAACGCCTGCGAAACTAAAATTGTCGTTACTATGAACGTGCGTTCGCTTTTTAACTTTTTCCGGCATAGGTGCTGCAACCGTGCGCAATGGGAAATCCGTGCCGTTGCGGATGAAATGCTCAGGCTTTGCCTTGAAGTCGCTCCGAATATTTTCAGCTGCGCCGGAGCTTCGTGCGTTGCTGAAGGTAAATGTCCAGAAGGCAAGATGTCCTGCGGCAAAATGAAAGAAGAACGGGAAAAATTCGCCGTTCTCAGGGGTGACGGACAGAATGCTTGAATTTCGGGATATTGATATTTCGGACAGGGAAAGAATTACCCGTTGTTTGAGGACTTCGGACTTTATGGGGTGCGAATATACTTTCGCCAATAATATGGCGTGGAAACGTTTAGCCGATTCAAAGATAGCCTTTTACAAGGATTTCTATATAGTGCGTTCGCAGACCGAAAACAATGCTCCGTATTTTGTATTTCCGTCCGGAAGCGGCAATTATATGGAAGTCTTCGGTGAACTTAAAAGATATACCGATTCTCTGGGCGTGCCTTTAAAGATTACCGGAGTGACTGAAAAATACATCCATATATTCAACGAACTTTTTCCGGACAAGTTCACTATGGAGTATGACCGTGACGGTTCGGACTATATATATCTTTCTTCGGATTTGATTAATCTTGACGGGAAAAAATTCCACTCCAAAAGAAATCATCTCTCACATTTCCGTTCACTGAACTATGAGTTTTCACTGATACAGGAAAAGGACTTTGATGACTGCATCTCTTTCTGTACAGAAGACTATAACAGCAGACCCCGTAACCATTCGTCAGTTGCCGAACAGTATTCCATAAATACCTATTTCATTTACTTCAATGAACTGGAACTGACCGGCGGTATTATCCGCATTGACGGGAAAATATCAGCCCTAACCATTGGCGAACGTCTCAATTCAGATACGTTCTGCGTGCATATCGAAAAGGCTGACCGTTCGTTTGCCGGAATATATACCGCTATAAACAATTTTTTTGTTTCGTCTGCCGCACGGGACTTTAAATATATAAACCGTGAGGAGGATTTGGGAATAGAGGGTCTGCGCAAGTCAAAACTCTCATATCACCCTGTATTTCTCCTTGACAAATATATTATAACTTTTAAATGAAAGGACTTTTATTATGATTTACGTATTTTTAGCCGAAGGCTTTGAAGAAACTGAAGCTCTTGCTCCTGTTGACCTGCTCCGCCGTGCAGGCAAAAATGTTATTACCGTTGGTGTGGGCGACAATATTATTAAAAGTTCACACGGTATTCCGGTTGTTACTGATACAATCGTTCAGGAAATAACCCTTGACGATACTCTCGAAATGATTGTACTTCCGGGAGGTATGCCCGGCACTCTCAATCTGGAAAAATCTCCTTACGTCCAGAACGCTGTTGATTACTGCGTACAGAATAACAAGTTTATCGGAGCTATATGCGCCGCTCCGTCCATTCTCGGACATAAAGGGCTTCTTGACGGCAAAAAGGCGGTATGCTATACCGGTTTTGAAACTCAGCTTACAGGCGCAGTAATCGGTAACGGTCTTGTTGAGGAAGACGGAATCTTCATTACAGCACGGGGAGCAGGTGCGGCAATTGAGTTCGGACTGAAACTTGTTGAAAAAGCCGTTTCTCCCGAAGAAAGTGCAAGACAGCGTGCGGCTATCCTCTGCGACTGATATGGAAGATAAAAATTTACTGCGGAAAAAATTTTCTGAGATAAGAAAGAATATTCCGGACAAGTCTGAAAAAGATATTCTTATCCGGAAAAATTTTCTTGATACTCTTGAAAATGCTGACACTGTATTGTTATATGCGTCATTCGGTTCTGAAATTGATACTCTGTCCATTGCGGAAAAGCTTTTCGGCAGATACAACGTAGCGTTTCCGGTATCACAGAAAAACGGTATTATGACATTCCATACAGTGAAGTCCCTTGACGACCTTGAAAAAGGTATGTACGGCATTTATGAACCGGACAATTCCCTGCCACGACCCCTTATAACTGACAGAACTGTCTGTGTACTTCCCGGACTGGCGTTTACTGTCAACGGCGCAAGGCTGGGTTACGGCGGAGGCTATTATGACAGGTTTTTACAGGAATTTCCGCAGATACGGAAAACTGCTCTCTCTTATGAGGAACTTATTACCGAAAGTCTGCCCGTAATGTCCCACGACGTAAGGGCTGATTATATTGTTACCCCAGAAAGGAAGGTACTTTGCAATGCAAAATAAAGACAACAATGACATTTTAGAAAACGACATTGAGGAAAGTCTGCCGGAAGAACAGGACGAAGAAATTACTCCGGAAACGGAAACCGATGAGTATGAGGACGATTTCCAACAGGAAAGTCCGGAACAGGAAGAATATTATGAAGACGATTCTGAACCTGCTCCGCCTGTCAGTCAGGCTCCCCGAAAAAGAAAAAAGAAAAAGAAGAAAAAACGCCGTAGCCGTTTACCGGGAGTCATTATTCTGACTACTTTTATATTTGCGGTATCTGTATGTCTGTCGCTTGTTATTATAGCTTTCGGACGGGATATGCTCGGCATCGGCAAAAGCGAAAGCACTTACCTGATTGTTATTCCTGAAGGTGCTACTACTGTAGAGATTTCCGAACTTCTCAAAAAAGAGAATATTATAAAATCTCCGAAATGTTTCCAGCTTTTCAGCCGTCTGCGCAAGTCTGATTCAAGCTACATTGCCGGCGAACATTTTGTGCGTCCGAATATGGCTTACGAAACTATCATAAACGAACTTACAACTATTCCGGAGGACAAGGAGCAGGTAACTGTTGAAGTTACTTTCCCCGAAGGCTGTACCATATTTGACGCTGCGCAGATTCTTGAACAGAACAGTATATGTTCCGCTGACGAATTTATTTTCTACTTCAACTCCGGCGGTCTCGGATTCGATTTTGAAAACAGACTGCCCGCTGATACTTCACTTAAATTCTACCGTATGGAGGGTTATTTATTCCCCGACACTTATTTCTTCTATGAAGATATGTCGCCGGAACAGGTATGCCAGAAAATTTACCTCAACTTCGACAATAAGATGACTCCCGAAAGATACGCAAAAATGGAAAGTTTAGGCTTGTCACTGGACGAACTTATAACTTTTGCTTCTGTAGTGCAGAAAGAAGCCGCCAACACTGATACAATGCTTTATGTAGCTTCCGTTTTCTGGAACAGATTAAGAAATGCCGCTGATTTCCCGCTGCTCCAGTCCGACCCGACTTCAAACTACTCCGAATTTGTACAGAGAAAAATGGACGTTTATGACAAGACTATTGTAGATTCTTACAATACATATGTAAGTCCCGGACTTCCGCCCGGAGCTATATGTAATCCCGGTATAGAAGCTATTGATGCAGTTCTTGAAAACGTGGAAAGTAATTACTTCTTCTTTATCGCAAACATCTACACAGGACAGACTTACTTCTCGGAAACTCTCGGTGAACACGAGGCGTATCAGGAAATGGTTGAGGGACAGGTTGATGAGTATATAGCATCTTCGATAGCCGCTTCAAAGGAGGCTGAAGCCAATGCAGAAACCTGAAGTACTCGCTCCGGCAGGGGATGAGGAACGTTTCAATGCAGCCATACAGTACGGTGCGGACGCTGTTTATCTTGGACGGAAACAGTTTGGTATGAGGGCATCTCCGCTTAACTTCGGCTTTGAACAGCTTGTAAATGCTGTCCGTACTGCCCACGAAAAGGGTGTTAAAGTATATCTTACCTGCAACACACTCCCACGCAACAGCGAAATCCCCGATTTTGAGAAGTTCGTCCGTGAAGCCGTTGAAGCCGGCGTTGATGCTCTCATAGTTGCGGATATAGGACTTCTGGCTCTGGTAAAAAAATACGCTCCCGATATGGAAATACACATCTCTACCCAGACCGGAGTTGTCAATTATGTTACTGCCCGTGAACTCCATAATATGGGAG